>NZ_SMNY01000023.1:0-113681 GCF_004353535.1 Cupriavidus sp. L7L | reverse complement strand
GGCAGGCGGCGGGGCATTGCGCGCGCCACCGCGCGCGGATGCGGCACGGGCGGCCGCCAGCGCGGCACGGGCCGGCGACATGGCAGCATCCGGCGCTGGGCGCGCGGGTGCGGCGGGCGCAGCCGGTGCGGTGGTTGCAGCGGGCTCGGCCACCGGTTCGGATACGGGCGCCGGCGCCGCCGGCTTTGCCGCCACGGGCATCGGCGCCGCTACAGCGGAAGGTGCAGCGGAAGGTGCAGCCGGTGCTGCCGCCACGGCGGCATGCCGGGGCGTGGCCGGATCGGCCGCCAGCGCCGCACTGCGCGGCCGCGACGGCGCGGCGCCGCCGCCCTGCCCTTGCGCCACGGTCGGGGGCGTCGGCTCCGGCGACGCCGAGGGCCGGAACGCCAGCATGCGCAGCAGCGTCATGGTGAAGCCGGCGTACTCGTCCGGCGCCAGCGCCAGCTCATTGCGGCCGAGGTTGGCAATCTGGTAGAAGAGCTGCACTTCCTGCGCGTCGAACACGCCGGCGAGGCGGCGCACATCGTCCGCCTCCGGCCATTCCTCCTGCACCGAAGCCGGCACGGCCTGCGCCAGCGCCACCTTGTGCAGCAGCGAAGCCAGGTCCTGCAGCGCGCCGGCAAACGACAGGCTGCGGTCGGCCATGGCATCGGCGATGCCCAGCATGGCGGCGCCATCTTCGGCGGCGAGCGCATCGAGCAGCTGCACCAGGAAACCCTGGTCGATCGCGCCCAGCATGCCGCGCACTGCTTCCTCGGAGACCTGTCCCGCGCTGTAGGCGATGGCCTGGTCGGTCAGCGACAGCGCATCTCGCATCGAGCCGTGCGCGGCCTGCGCCAGCAGCCGCAGCGCGTTGCCGTCATGGGCAATGCCTTCCTGCGCCAGGATATGGTCCAGGTGCGAGACGATATGCCCCGGCGGCATCTGCTTGAGGTTGAACTGCAGGCAGCGCGACAGCACCGTGACCGGGATCTTCTGCGGATCGGTGGTGGCGAGGATGAACTTGACGTGCCCGGGCGGCTCTTCCAGCGTCTTCAGCATGGCGTTGAAGGCGTGGTTGGTGAGCATGTGCACTTCGTCGATCATGTAGACCTTGAAGCGCCCGGTCCCCGGCGCGTAGACCGCCTTGTCGAGCAGCTGCGCCATCTCGTCGACGCCGCGGTTGGAGGCGGCGTCCATCTCGATGTAGTCGACGAAGCGGCCGCTGTCGATCTCGGTGCAGGCCTTGCACACCCCGCATGGCTGGGCGGTGATGCCGCCGTTACCGTCAGCGCCGGTGCAATTCAGGGCCTTGGCCAGGATCCGCGAGAGCGTGGTCTTGCCGACCCCGCGCGTGCCGGTGAACAGGTAGGCGTGGTGCAGCCGCTGCTGTTCCAGCGCGTGCGTGAGCGCGCGGACCACGTGCTCCTGGCCGACCAGCGTGGTGAAATCCCTGGGGCGCCATTTGCGCGCTAGAACTTGATAACTCATGGCGGCGATTGTAGCAAATGGCGACCGCCCGCAACCCGCGGCGGGGCCGGAGTTTGCGGCCTGGAGCGCAGGCCTGCCAGCGGCGCCGCGCCGCTGGCGGGTTTCAGGCGCGGGACGGCCTCAGCCGCATTCGCCCACGTAGCCGCAATTTGCGCATTTCGCACAGCCGTCGACCTTGTGCAGGGCGTGCGCGCCACACTCCGGGCAAGGCTTGCCGGTGCCCACGCCGGGGGTGACCACGCCGGCGCCGGCCTGGACCGCGATCCCGGCCTCCGCGGCCGCCGCCCCGCCCGCCTCGCGCTGCGCCAGGCGGGCTGCCAGCGCCGCCACCGGCACCTGCCCGCCTTCCGCATCAAGGAAGCCACGCTTGATCAGGATGCGCTGCAGCGCGTAGCCGAGCGCCGCCACCTCCGAGTCATGGAAGCGCGGTACCTCGGTGCCGTCCTGCCGCACCAGCGAGCCATAGCGCACGGTGCCCTTGTCCCACACCACGTTGCGCATGTCGGCCAGCGCCTTGGCGACCGAGCCGCCCGAGCGCGCCACCATCGACAGCAGCCGCATGGTCGAGGTGATCCACTGCTGGCCCTCGCTGCGCTGCCCCGCCGGCATGAAGAACTCCACCGGCCGCTCGATGGCCACGGGCCTGCCGTCGGCGACGCCCGCCACGCGCATGAAATTGACGGTCAGGTAGACGGTCTTGTGGCCTTCGTAGGTCAGGTATTCGACCTTGGAGGTCACGCCCTCCAGGTCGCCGACCGGCCGGCTGTTGAACGGGCGCACCAGCGGGTTGTCGTCGGCCACCGCAGCAGGCGCTGCCGCCGGGGCGTCGACCGACAGCACCGCGCCAAGCACCGGATTGGGGCGATAGGTCGCCAGCCCCTTCAGCCCCGCCTGCCAGGCCTCCAGGTACAGGTGGCGGAAGGCCTCGTACGGATAGTCCTCCGGCACGTTGACGGTCTTGCTGATGCTGGTGTCGATATACGGCTGCACCGCTTCCAGCATGCGCATATGGTCCAGCGCCGACATCTGCAGCGCCGTGACAAAGCTGTCCGGCAGCTGCGCCATGTCGGCGCCCATGTGACGGTAGAGGCGCCAGGCGTGGTCCGCCACCTCGAACGAGCGGTAGCTGTTGTCCGGCATCCGCTTGCGGCGGTTGTAGGTCCAGGAGAAGGCCGGCTCGATGCCGTTGGAGGCATTGTCGGCAAAGGCAAGCGTGATCGTGCCGGTCGGCGCGATCGACAGCAGGTGCGAATTGCGCAGGCCGTTGCGCGCAATGGCATCGCGCACGGCCTGCGGCAGCCGGCTGGCGAAGCCGCTCTGCAGGTAGGCGTCGACATCCAGCAGCGGGAAGGCGCCCTTCAGCGCCGCCAGTTCGGTCGAGGCCAGGTAGGCCTCGTCGCGCATGCGCTCGGCAATGCGCGCCGCCAGTTGCCGCGCCGGCTCGGTGTCGTAGCGCAGGCCCAGCATCACCAGCGCGCTGCCCAGCCCCAGGAAACCCAGGCCGACGCGGCGCTTGGCGTGGGCCTCGGCCTGCTGCTCGGGCAACGGCCAGAAGGTCACGTCGAGCACGTTGTCGAGCATGCGCGTGGCCACGCGCACCACTTCGGCAAAGGCATCGAAGTCGAATTCAGCCTGCGGCGAGAACGGCTGGCGCACGAAACGCGTCAGGTTGATAGAACCCAGGCAGCAGCAGCCATACGGCGGCAGCGGCTGCTCGGCGCAGGGATTGGTGGCCTCGATGCGCTCGCAGTAATAGAGATTGTTGTCGGCATTGATGCGCGACAGGAACAGGATGCCAGGCTCGGCGTGGTCGTAGGTGGCCTGCATCACCTGATCCCACAGCTGCCGTGCCGGCAGGCGGCGGTACACCCACTGGTCGTCGTCGCGGCGATAGGCGCCGGCGGCGATCATGTCGGCGCCGGGCTCGGCTTCATGGATCAGCTCGACCTCGCCGTCGGCCTGCACCGCGCGCATGAATTCGTCGGTGACGCCGATCGAGATATTGAAGTTGGTGAGGTCGCCCTTGTCCTTGGCGTGGATGAAGCTCTCGATATCGGGATGGTCGCAGCGCAGCACGCCCATCTGCGCGCCGCGGCGCGCGCCGGCGGATTCCACCGTCGCGCACGAGGCATCGAATACCTTCATGAACGACACCGGCCCCGACGCGCGCGAATGCGTCGCGCGCACCAGCGCGCCCGCCGGCCGGATCGCCGAGAAGTCATAGCCGACGCCGCCGCCGCGGCGCATGGTTTCGGCCGCCTGCGCCACCGCGGCATAGATGCTGGGCCGGCCGTCGCGCGCTTCCGATACCGAGTCGCCCACCGGTTGCACGAAGCAGTTGATCAGCGTGGCCTGGATACCGGTGCCGGCGGCGGAATTGATGCGCCCGGCGGGCACGAAGCCGTTTTCCTGCGCCCACAGGAAGCGCGCGCTCCAGGCCTCGCGCTGGTCCTCCGGCTCGGCCTGGGCCAGCGCCAGCGCCACACGCTGCCTGACGTCGGCAATGCTGCCTTCTTCGCCTTTGGCGTATTTTTCGATCAGGACTTCGGTGGAGATTTCCTGCGGCGCCATGGCACCGTGAATGATCTGGTCGTTTGCGTTCATGTCTGGGCTCACCACGCTCCGAGGTTGGGTGAATCGGTGGATCCGGGACGCGCATCGCCGGCGCGCCGCGCCGCTGCAATGCGGCGGCCTGTCATGGTCGGGCCAGCGCGGCCTGCACTGCCTGCGCCAGATCAAGCCGGCGCCTTGCCGCATGCAATGACCCGTGGCGGACAAGGCAATTCGACGCGATGCCTCGGACTAGGTTACAATGCCGCTCGGACGGGCCTCCTCGCATGGTGGCGCGGTCAACCTGGTCAGGTCGGGAACGAAGCAGCCACAGCCGTTTTCCACCAGTGCCGAGGGTCAGGCTCGTCCACCTCCCCGCTATCCCTCCTGCTTCACCCTTCCACCGCTTCACCCCACGCTTACGCGAACAGCTTTCCGCATCGTTTCCGCATCGACATGCGCACGCCGCCTGCAGCGCCGTCCCTGTCACTTTAGTACAGCATGCCATCTGGCGCGCGCCGGACCCGGCGCACCCACGGGCCATTCTGCGCCGATTTGCGGAAGCTGTCCGGCGCGATCGCCACTCAGAATAGCGAACCCTGCTGCGTCAGCATCGGCGGCGCCAGCCGCTCGGCGGGAATCCACTGGCCGTCGGCAGTGGCCACGCCGGCCTCGATGCGCTTGCCCGGGAACAGCGGCGCGACCGCCGCCACGTAGCGCCCCAGCTGCGCGCGATAGGCGGCGTGCTCCTGCGGCAGCAGCCTCAGCTTGTAGTCGACGATGACGACGCGGTCGTCGAACTCGACCAGCCGGTCGATGCGCAGCAGCCGGCCGCGCGCGTCATACAGCTCGACTTCATTGCGCGCGCTGCCGGCCTCGTCCGACGACAGCAGTGGCGCCAGCGCCGGCGCGCCCAGCATCGCGCGCACCGCCGCGAGCGCTTCATCTACCTGCTCGCGCCACGCTTGCCGTGCCTCGACGGTATGCGCGCCGGTGAGCGGGAACCAGCGCAGCACCGTGTCGATGTCCGGAATGCCGGCAAAGGCTTCCGGATAGCGCGTCAGCCGCTCCAGCAGGGCGTGCACCAGTTCGCCGTGGCGGGCTGCCGCGGCGTTGAAGACGATGCCGTCGTCTGCCGACGGATCCTCCTCGGCCCGCGCGTCGTCCTCGAACGATGGCAGCGCCCCGGCGTCGCGGTAGCGCAGGCGGAAGTCGGTGAAGCGCACCGGCTCGCTCAGGCGTGCCAGTACTGGCGCCTCGCTGTCGCCCGCTTGTTCCGGTTGCCCGGGGTACGCGGGCAACATCTCGCCCACGCCCGCGCCCTGCAGCCGCACGTACCAGCTGCCGGCGATCTCCGCGTTGTTCTCACCGGCGGCGGCGCGACTGGCGCGGCCCTTCACGCCGCTAACCAGCAGGCCCTGCTGCGCCCGCGTCATGGCGACGTAGAGCAGGTTCCAGTTCTCCCGCTCGCCCAGCGCAGCCTCGGCCTCGAACATCGGCGCGCGCGCCAGGCCGCGTTCGCTGCGCTTGCCATACGCCGAGAAATGCCGCGGCACCGGCGACGACGGCGGCCAGTCGACCAGGATCCCGCCCTTGTCTGCGGCGGGATCGCTGTGGTTGGCATCGAGCAGCACCACGAACGGCGCCTCCAGGCCCTTGGCCGCATGCACGGTCAGGATGTGCACCGCGTCGAGGCCGGCAAAGGCGGCATCGTCCTCCGCCGGCTCGACGTCTTCGGCGTTGTCGCCCATGCCGCCTTCGTCGGGGCTCTCGCCCTCGTCGCCACGGCGGATCTCCTGCAGCTCGTCGATAAACTTGGGCAGGCTCGGGTAACGGCCGCCGTCCAGATCCAGCGACAGCTTCAGGAAGGCATCAAGATTGGCCAGCACCTGCTCGCGGATATCCTGCGGCGCGGCTTCGGCATAACGGCGCCTTACTTCGCCGCCGTGGAAGATCTGGTCGATCAGGTCGTGCACCGGCTGGTGCGGCGCGACGCGCAGCCACTGGCGCAGCCGCGGCACGCCTTCGCGCAATGCGTCCGAGACGTGCCCGGGCAGGCCGCTGGCTTCGATGCGCGCCCACCAGCCGCCCTCGCCTTCCAGCTGCGCCAGGGCCAGCAGGTCATCGTCGGTCGCGCCGACCAGCGGGCTCTTGAGCACATGGGCGAGATCGAGATCGGACTCCGGTGTCATCAGGAAGGCCAGCAAGGCCGACAGGTCCAGCGCTTCCAGCGTGGCCAGCAGGCCGCCGCGGCGCGGGCTCAGGCATGGGATGCCTCCCTCGCGCAGCGCGCGCTCGTAGTCGGCGAGATGGGTCTTGCGGCGCACCAGCAGGTGCATGTCGCTCCAGCGGGCGGGGCGCGTGGCGCCGTTCTCGTGGACCGGCACGGTGTCGCGCACATGGCGCAGCCACGCGGCCACACGCCGGCCTTCCTCCAGGCGCAGCGAATCGCCGGCCTGCCGGCGCGGCTGCAGCAGCGTGTCGCGGTGCATGGCGCCGTCGCCGGCCTGCGCTTCCGTCTCGCTCGCTTCGCTGTCGCCCGCCTTGCCTTCGGCTTTCTCTTCGGCCTCTACCAGCGGCAGCAGCCACACCGGACCGCCGCCTTCGGCCAGCGCCGAGGTCTGCGTCTCGTACAGCGGGTAGCGCCCTTCCGCGCGCGCCGCGTCGAACACGGCATTGACCCACTCCAGCACCTCGGCGCGATTGCGCCGGGTGCGGTTGGTGCGCAGCACCGTCGCCCCGAACGCGTCGCGCAGCATCTCGCCGGCAGCGCCGAACAGGCGCGCGTCGGCGCGGCGGAAGCGGTAGATCGACTGCTTGGGATCGCCCACAAGGAACACCGTCGGGCGCTCGCCCAGGCCTGCGTAACCAGCCAGCCAGCCTTGCAGGATGCGCCACTGCAGCGGGTTGGTGTCCTGGAATTCGTCGAGCAGCAGGTGACGGTAGCGCGCATCGAGCCGCACCTGCAGGTAGGTCGCGGTTTCTTCGTCGGACATCAGCTGCGCGGCCTGCCATTCGAGGTCGGCGAAGTCCATCGCGCGCTGTTCCTGCTTGTGCTGCTGGTAGCGCGTCAGCAGCGCGTCGCCGATGCAGAACAGCGCCTGGTTGATGGCGAGCACCGCGGCCTCGCAGCAGCGGGCGCTGATCTCGTCGAGCATCGCGCAGATGGAAGCATGCTGGTCGAGCAGCGTATCGACCATGCCCTCGCCTCCCGCGGCCTTGACGAGGGCGTTGGTCCGGCGCAGCGAGCGCGGCTCGCCCGTGGTGGTGAAGAACGCCGCGCGCAATTGTGCGAACACGCGTTCGGCGGCCTTGCCCGGCGCCGCGCCGGCTTCGCGCCAGGCAGTAATGGCCATCAGCGCGTCGGTGATGCGCGTGGCATGGGTCTGCTCGGTCTTGCCGCCGCCGCCCAGGCGCAGTGCCAGCGTCTCGCAGGCATCGCGCCAGCCTTCGTCGGCCAGCGCCTGCAGCAGCACGTCGCCCTGGGCGTCTTCACCAAGGCAGTCGGACAGCGCCTGCAGCGGGCTGCCGCCCTCCTGCATCGCCCACCATTCGCTGCGGGCGTGGAACATGGCGTCGAGCAGCGCGCGCGCCTGGAAGTCCCCCACGGTGTCGACCAGCGTTTCCCATGCGGCGCGCAGGTCTTCGTATTGCGGCGTGGCCAGCGCGCGCCAGACCGGCGCCCACGCTTCACGCTTCATGCGCAACGCATCTTCGCGCAGCGACGCGCCGGGCACGATGCCCGACGCCAGCGGCGCGCCGCGCAGCAGCGTACCGAACCAGCCGTGGAAGGTATCGATGGCCATGCGCCCGGGCGCGGCCAGCACCTGCGCGTGCAAGCGGCGCGCGCGCGGCAGCGCCTCACGGGCGGCCTCCGGGCTCAGGCCGCGCTGCACCAGCGCGGCGATGACGTCGTCGTCGGGATCGCGCGACAGTTGCGCCAGCACTTCCAGCAGGCGGTCGCGCATTTCTTCGGCGGCCTTGCGCGTGAAGGTGATCGCGAGGATCTCGTGCGGCGCGGCGCCGGCCAGCAGCAGGCGCACCAGGCGCGCCACCAGCAACCAGGTCTTGCCGCTGCCGGCGCAGGCCTCGACCACGACGGAGCGCGCAGGATCGCAGGCCGCGCGGGTGAACTCGGCCTCCGACACGGGATGGCCATCGCGCTGGTAAGGCTGGACCTGGGTATTGAGCGGATCGTGGACCATCAAGTTTTCAGCACCGGCACGGCGGTGGATTCCCAGAAGCCCTTGCGGCACAAGCCGCGGGCGGTGCAATACACGCAGGCCGAGGCATCGCCGAACGCGGGCAGCCGCGCGCCCTGGCGCAAGCGCATCACGTCATGGCGCATCTGCCGTTCGAGCCAGGTGACGGCGGCCTGGAAGTCGGGCAGCCCGACCTCGCGTTGCGCCGCCGCCGAGGTGTCGCGCGCGCTTTCCTTCGCGCCTTCAAGCGACACCCAGCTGCCGTCCACCGCATCGGCGCGCAACAGCCCGTAGAACGGCAGCTGGCAGTCTTCCTCGACCTCGGCCAGCTTGCGCTTGAGCCGCGTGGCACTCTGCGTCTTGTAGTCGAGCACCGCATGCGCGCCGTCCGGCCCCTGGTCGAGCCGGTCGATGCGTCCGGTCAGCCGCAAGGGCTGGCCGTCGGGCATGGGCAGGTCGATGCCGGCATCGAGCTCGCCGCCGCGCCAGAACCAGCCCTCGGCCTCGCGCGCCGACTGCCAGGCGACATACGACGGCAGCACCTCGCACCAGCGCCGGTAATAGGCAATGGCATTGCCGTCCTCGGCCATCAGCGCGCCGAACACATCGTCCGAAATCTCGCGCAGCCGCGCCAGGCGCTGGTCTTGCGGCAGCGTTTCGCCGCGCTCGCGGCGCGCGTGCAGGTCCTTGTGGTAGCGCAGCAGCACGCGGTGCAGGTGCTCGCCGATCTCGCGCTTTTCCAGTTCGTCGCTGACGGTCTCGAGCCCGGCGAGGCCGAGCATGCGGCCGGCGAAGAACTGGTACGGGCAGCGGCGCAGCATGTTGTAGGCCTGCGCGCTCCAGCGCTGCGGCACCAGCTCCGGCAACGCGGACGGCGCGGGCATGCCTTGCGGTTCGGCGAAGGTTTCATGGGCCTGCGGCACGGCGTTGCCGTCGATGACGACGCCGCTGCGTGCGCAGCATGCCGCCAGCCGCTCGATCCAGCCCGATACGTGATGCGGTTCGCCGCGGCCGCCGAAGCGCTGCCAGGTCATCACCACGTCGGCGTTGTTCAGCAGCACCTCCGCCAGGTCGCGCGCCTGCTGGGCGAAGCGCGCCTCGCGGTCTTCGAGGTCCAGCTCGCGGCGCATCTGGTTGGAGAAGAACATCAGCTCGGCCGCGCTCGACGGCAATTGCGCATCGTCGCAACCTACGATCACCACGCCCTCGAAACGGCGCATGCGCGCGCCGTTCAGCGGCAGGATGGTGATGCGCGCCGGGCCGCTTGCCGAAGGCTCCTTGTATGCGACCGATTCGAGCAGCGCCGACAACATGGCGCGGAACTCGCCCTGCGACAGCGTGGCGTGGCCGCCGGTTTCATCGTGCGGCAGCTCCTGCAGCCGGGCCAGTGCGTCGAGCAGCTGGCTGCCGGCATCGTCGGCTCCCAGCGCGGCGCGCATGCCAAGGCCGTCGAGCATGCCGTCGAGCCGCTCCAGCCACGTTGCCAGCGGATGCTGCGCAAGGCCGCGCGGCCAGCGTGCCGCCTCGTCGGCCAACACGGCGACCAATGCACGTGCGGCGCGACGCGGCGCCTGGGCTGCCTCGTCCGCCTGTTCGTCCTCGTAGCTGCCAGGCTCGGGCGCGCTGGTCGGTACGCTGCCGAACAATTGCCGAAGGCGCGGCCAGCCGCCGGTAATGCCCTCGCGCCGCACCTGGCGCTCCAGCAGCGCGATGGCCGCGCCGCGCTCGGCGAAATCGGGCAGGCAGAACGGGCTTTTCAACAGGTCGAGCAGCGCCGCGGTATCGCCGTCGCGCACCAGCAGGTCGAACCAGCGCATCAGCGCGGCGGCCGCGCGCGTGGTCGACAGCTTCCAGCCGGTCTCGTCGCGCACCGGTGCGCCGGCACGCGCCAGCAGCGCCCGCGCGCGCCGCGCCACCACGCGGTCATGGGCCACCAGCGCAACCTGGCGGCGGCCTTCGTTGAGCCATTGCACCAGCTGCGCCGCTGCGGCCGCGGCTTCGTCCTCGAAGCGCGCGCTGCCGATCACGCGGATGGCCGGGCGTTGTTCGGGCAGTGCCGGCATGGCGGGCGGCGCAGTGACGTCTCCATCTTCGGCAATCCGTGCTTCGGGCCACAGCGACAGCAGCGTCTGGTACCAGTCGGCGGCGTCCGCATCGGAGTCCACATCTCCCTGCCCCGCCCAGTCGTACCCGACCTGCAGTACCGGCACCAGTTCGGCGGCATCGCGCAGGAACGCGGCTTCGAGCGGCGTAGGGGGCGTCGGCGCGATCCACACCACCGGGCCGCGCAGCTGCTGCGACAGTTCGCGCAGCACGCGGCGCCGCGCCGGCAGCGGATCGTCGGGCCCCGACAGCGCCTGCCAGAACGCCAGCACGATGCGCGCCTCTTCGCCGAGGAAGCGTTCGGACAGGTGCGAGTAGGTGCGTTCCAGCGCGCCCTGCAGCAACGCGGCGCGGTCGTCGCCGTCAATGTCGTCGTCATCGCGGATGGCGGCGTCCTCGAGCCAGCGCGCATTCAGCTCGTCGCAAATCGCAAGCAGCGTTTGCGACAGGCCCCACGCCGCGGTCTCGTTCTGCGCGCCGAAGGCGCGGCGCAGCCATTCTTGCCCGCGCACGGCCTGTTGCACCGCCAACAGCCGCGCCGCATGGCTGCGTAACGGCGTGCCGTCGGGCGGCAGGTCCAGCAGCCAGTGGCCCAGCGTCAGCACGCGCGGCAACAGGCGCGGCCGTCCGGCCGCACGCGCGGCGGCATCGAGCGCCTCGCGCACGCCAGGAATCTGCGCGGCGGTCGGCACCACTACGTGTGCGCCGGCTTCGGGCGCGCCGCAGCGGTCCAGGAAAAACCAGGCAGCAGTGGCCGCCTGCTCGAGGAAATCAGGGCCAGGGCGAAAACTCAGCGACGTCATGGGCTCTTGAGCCGCAGCGCGGCGTGGCTGCGGTAACTGCATCGGTCGGGGAAGAAGTCAGGCGTCAGGGCGTCAGGGGGCAAAGAGAATACCGCACGCCGCCGGCCAGCACGGCCGGCGGCGATTCATGGAAGGGCCCCGGTGGGCGGAGCCGCTTGCGCGCGGGCGGGCCGCTCAGTGCGTGCCGCCCTCCAGCCTGGCGCGGATCTCGCGCGCGGTCTCGAGCAGGCCCTCGTAGCCGGAGCGCGCATGCTCGGGCAGGTCCGGGTCGCCCACCAGGGTACCCAGCGTCTCGATGATGCTGTAGACCAGGCCCTTGGCGGCGCCGCTGGCAATGCTGTTGGTCTCGACCGCGCTGCTGATATGGTCCAGCGCATCGCTCAGGTGGTCCACGTCCGGCGCCTGGCCGGACTCGGGCTGGGTAGGCTTGCGGGGATCGGTGTTCATATCGATGACCTTGTCGATGGCCGCCTTGTCGATGGCCTTCTGGGGAGAGCAGGGTTCGTGAGGATCGGCCGGCCGGCGCGCGGCCCGCTTTCTATTCTACGCGCACGCAACGCGGATCCGGCACTGCGCCGCGCCCCCATGTGCACGCCATGGCACCCACACCGATTGGCTGAATCTCTTGGCGCCATTGAAAATAAGCATTTCTACTAATCACCCGATTGCAGCAGAATCATTACCGTTGCCGGCGGGTTTTCAGCCCCACACCGGTGCCGGTCTTGAAAATCGGCAAACTGGTAACATATCGGCAGCAACGGGCGCGGCTACGGCCGCCAGAGCCAGCCGGCAGGCGGCAAAGGCGTCCCCGGCGGGTCCGCGCAATCTCGTGTAAGGTTACGGTTCTGCCCTACCCAGTTTCCCGGCCTTCAACATAAACAGAGCGAAACCAGAGGTTTTCCGCCATGAGCGAACAAATCAAGTATGTGAGCGACGCCTCCTTCGACGCCGACGTCCTCCAGTCCGACAAGCCCGTCCTGCTCGATTTCTGGGCCGAATGGTGCGGCCCCTGCAAGATGATCGCCCCGATCCTGGACGAAGTCGCCAAGGACTATGGCGACAAGCTGCAGGTCGCCAAGATCAATGTCGATGAAAACCAGCAGGTCCCGGCCAAGTTCGGCATCCGCGGCATCCCGACGCTGATCCTGTTCAAGAACGGCGCGGTCGCGGCCCAGAAGGTCGGCGCGCTGTCCAAGTCGCAACTGACTGCCTTCCTCGACGGCAACCTGTAAGCTGCGCACCGGAGCCAGACCAGCCGCTCCGGTTTTGTCACGATCCGACGTGCGTGCGCCACACCCTGGCGCACCGGTCGGATTGTGCTAAGATGCCACCAACAACTCCCCGAGCGTTCGCTCATTTTTCCCCCTTCTCTTTCAGTCTCGCCCGTCCGGGCAAATCTGTACCCCTCGTCTATGCACCTGACAGAACTCAAATCGCTTCACGTGTCTGCGCTTCTCGAAATGGCGGCAACGCTCGAGATCGACAACGCACAGCGGATGCGCAAACAGGAACTGATGTTTGCGATCCTGAAGAAGCGCGCCAAGATGGGCGAAACCATCTTCGGAGACGGCACGCTGGAAGTTCTGCCGGACGGCTTCGGCTTCCTGCGCTCGCCGGAGACTTCGTACCTGGCCAGCACGGACGATATCTACATCAGCCCGTCGCAGATCCGCCGCTTCAACCTGCATACCGGCGACTCGATCGAAGGTGAAGTGCGCACGCCCAAGGACGGCGAGCGCTACTTTGCGCTGGTGAAGGTGGACAAGGTCAACGGGCAGCCTCCCGAAGCGGTCAAGAACCGCATCATGTTCGAGAACCTGACGCCGCTGCATCCGAATCGGCCGCTCACGCTCGAACGCGACATCAAGGCGGAAGAGAACATCACCGGCCGCATCATCGACATGATCGCGCCGATCGGCCGCGGCCAGCGCGCGCTGCTGGTGGCCTCGCCCAAGTCCGGCAAGACCGTGATGCTGCAGCACATTGCACACGCGATCGCCAACAATCATCCGGAAGCCGACCTGTTCGTACTGCTGATCGATGAGCGTCCGGAAGAAGTGACCGAGATGCAGCGTTCGGTGCGCGGCGAAGTGGTCGCGTCCACCTTCGACGAACCGGCCATCCGCCACGTGCAGGTCGCCGAAATGGTGATCGAGAAGGCCAAGCGCCTGGTCGAGCTGAAGCGCGACGTGGTGATCCTGCTGGACTCGATCACCCGCCTGGCGCGTGCCTACAACACGGTGGTGCCGGCCTCGGGCAAGGTGCTGACCGGCGGTGTCGACGCCAACGCGCTGCAGCGTCCGAAGCGCTTCTTCGGCGCCGCGCGCAACCTGGAAGAAGGCGGTTCGCTGACCATCATCGCCACCGCGCTGATCGAAACCGGCAGCCGCATGGACGACGTGATCTATGAAGAGTTCAAGGGCACCGGCAACATGGAAGTGCACCTGGAACGCCGCCTGGCCGAAAAGCGGGTCTACCCGTCGATCAACCTGAACAAGTCCGGCACGCGCCGCGAAGAACTGCTGATCAAGCCGGAAATCCTGCAGAAGATCTGGGTGCTGCGCAAGTTCATCTCCGACATGGACGAAGTGCAGGCCATGGAATTCATCATGGACAAGATGAAGGCCACGAAGAACAACGCGGAGTTTTTCGATATGATGCGCAGAGGCGGCTAAGCCTCGGTGCGGCGTACCGCTTACGGACGCGCCGCAAGATGAACAAGAAGGCGTGCCACGGCACGCCTTTTTTGTTGCCCGATGGGTTTCCTATGCTCGGCAAACTGACTGCATTCCTGCGCACCCGCTCCAGGGCCCGCAAGCTGGAGCACTACGCGATCCCCGACGACCTGTGGGAACGCACCGTCGCCACGCTGCCGTTCGTGCAACGCTATGGAAGCGAAGATCTGGCCGCGCTGCGCGAGCTGGCCACGCTATTCATTGCGGAGAAGGAATACTCCACCGCGCACGAGCTGCCGCTGGACGACGACATGGTCGTCAGCGTCGCCGTGCAAGCGTGCGTGCCGATACTGAAGCTGGGGCTGGCGTGGTACCGCGGCTGGCATGGCATCGTGCTGTATCCCGGTGAATTCATCATCCGCCGGACCGTGCAGGACGAGATCGGCCTGGTGCACGGCGTGGTGGAGGAGGCCAGCGGCGAAGCCTGGGAGCATGGCCCCGTGATCCTGTCCTGGCCGGACGTGCATACGCCGGGCGCCGGCATCGACAGCGAACACGAGCTGCCGGCAGACACCTACAACGTGGTCATCCATGAATTTGCCCACAAGCTGGACATGCTCGACGGCGAGCCGGACGGCGTGCCGCCCTTCTCGCGCGTGCTGCATCCGGATATCGATGCGGAAGCGTGGGCGGACACTTTCCTCACCGAATACGACCGCTTTGCCGAGGCATGGGAGGCACGCAAGGAATCGGATTGGGAGCATCCCGAACGGCTGCCGCCGGCGCTGCGCGTCATCGACCCGTACGGTGGCGAGGCGCCCAGCGAATTCTTTGCAGTGACCTCCGAGGCATTTTTTGTTGAGCCGGGCGGGCTGGCTCGCCATTGGCCGGTTGTCTACCAGTCGCTCGCCTCTTTTTACCGCCAGCACCCCGCTGCGATGTGAGTAAAAAGGCATATCAAGCCTTGCAGGCAGACGGCGCGCGATATACCGGTTCCCCTTCCCCAAGTTATTGTTTTTCTGCCATAATCCCGGTTTGCCCGTTACCGGCAAGTGGTTCGTTCGTCGACGCGTCGTGTTTTCAGCGGTGAATTCAGCAGTAAAGCGCGGATCGCAACGGACTGGCTACCCAACCAGAAAGGACTCATCATGAAAGAAGGCATTCACCCGAATTACCGCGAAGTCGTGTTCCAGGACATGTCCAGCGACTTCAGCTTCATCACCCGCTCGACCATCCAGACCAAGGACACGATCGTGAAGGACGGCAAGGAATACCCGCTGGCCAAGATCGAAGTCTCGTCGGAATCGCACCCGTTCTACACCGGCACCCAGAAGATCATGGACACGGCCGGCCGCGTCGAGAAGTTCCGCCAGAAGTTCGGCAGCAAGCTGGGCAAGGTCGCGAAGTAATCGCTTTCGGCGAACCCCGCTTCGCGCGGCCTGCGGACAGATGCTCCAGGCCGGCGCGAACCAGCAAAGAGGCAGCATCGGCTGCCTCTTTTCTTTTGTGCCCGCCGTTGGCGTGCCACCGGCCGAGCGGCGCCGGCACTGTTGTATCCACCGGAATCCCTCACCCGCGTGAGGCTTCTACGGCATGTCACGGCCCTCGCGGCCGCCGCATGCGCGATACTGTGGCCTTCGCGCCATTGCGCCACGGCCCGACCTGAGCATCGATGCGTCAAGCCAATACCTCACCCGTCCAGTTGACCGCTGCCGCGACCGGCGCCCTGCCGCGCGCCCTGCTGCTGGCGATCTGCATCATCTACGGCCTGGTCGGCCTGTTCGGCCGCGATCCGTGGAAGAACGAGGACGCCGCCGGCTTCGGCGTGATGTGGCAATTGGCCACCGGCGGCCTGCATGACTGGCTGATGCCGAATATCGTCGGCCGGCCGTTTACGGAGGACGGCCCGCTGGTGTTCTGGATCGGCGCGCTGATGATCCGCGGCTTCGGCGGCTGGCTGGGACCCACCGACGCCGCGCGCCTTGCCACCGCCCTGTTCTTCTTCTCGACCTGCGCCTGCATCTGGTACAGCACTTACCTGCTGGGCCGGCGCGACGAGGTCCAGCCGTTCGCCTATGCGTTCGGCGGCCAGCCCAATGCGCGCGACTATGGCCGCACGCTGGCCGATGGCGCACTGCTGATCTTCCTGGCCTGCGTCGGCCTGGCCATGCGCGGGCACGAGACCACGCCGCAGGTCGGCCAGGTGGCCTTTATCGCGCTGGCGCTGTACGCGCTGGTGCGCAGCCTCGACAAGCCGCTGATGGGCAGCCTGGTCTATGGCGCCGCGCTTGGCGGCCTGGCGCTGGCCAGCGGCCCCATCCTGCCGCTGGCGCTGCTGTTCGGCACCGTCGTCTGCGCGCTGGTGTGCAAGCCCTTGCCGTGGCAGCGGCTCGCCGCCATCGGCATTCCGCTGGCGTTGCTGATCGTCGCGGCCTGGCTGGCTTCGACTTATTTCGGCGCGACGGACCGCACCGAGGCTGTCACCTTTATCCGCGAATGGGCACGCTACGACCGGCGCAACTATGGTTCGCCGAACATGCAGACGTTCGGCTTCAACATGCGCAACCTGTTCCTGTACACGTGGCCGGTCTGGCCGATCGCGGCATGGGCATGGGTTGCCTGGGCTGGAATGCGCCGCGCCGCCCACGTGGCCATGCCGCTGGCGGTGCTGCTGCCTGTCGTGGTGCTGCTGTTTCTGCAACGCAGCGGCGGCGACGTGCAGTTCATCCTGCTGCTGCCGCCGATGGCGGTGCTGGCAGCCTTCGCACTGCCCACGCTGGCGCGCGGCGTGATCAACGCGATCGACTGGTTCGCGCTGCTGTTCTTCACCATCTTCGGCGGCACGGTCTGGTTCATGTGGATCGCAAAGACCACCGGCTGGCCGCCGCGCGTAGCGCGCAATGTGTTCCGCCAGCTGCCCGGCTACCAGCATGAGTTCACGATCACCGCGGTGCTGATCGCGCTGGCGGCCACCATTGCCTGGGTGCTGATCGTGCGCTGGCGCCTGTCGCGCGCGCCCAAGCAGATCTGGCGCCCGGTGGTGATCTCGGCCGCCGGCACCACGCTGATGTGGGTGATGGCGATGACGCTGTGGCTGCCGTCGATCAACTACGGCAAGACCTATCGTGACGTGGCCCAGGCCGCCGCGATGGCGCTGCCGCCCGCATACCGGTGCGTGCAGCCGATCCGCATGGGCGACGCGCAGCTCGCGTCGTTCGCCTACTTCGGACATATCCGCTTTGGCGGCCCAAGCGACGGTTGCGACGTGCTGCTGCGCCACGATGCGGTGGACTATGGCGAGCCCGGCAATATCTCGCATTTCGAATGGCGGCTGATCTGGGAAGGCCGCCGCCCCGCGGACCGCGACGAGCGCTTCCGCATGTACCGGCTGGTCGATACCGCGCGCGCGGTGCACCCGCGCCCCGACCTGCCGCGCCGCCGCCTGCCGCGGCAGCCCTGACCCCACCGGCACGAGCCTCCGCAGCGCACCGCAGCGCCATCGATCCATTCCGGCCGCAGGCGGCTGCGGGCATCGTGCCCGTCAACGCCCCTGACATTGCCCCTGAGGCCTGAATGACCCTGCTCCAAGACCTTCGCCGCATCTTCAGCCTGGCGGCCCCGGTACTGGCCGGGCAGCTGGCAGTGATCGCCTTTGGTGTCATCGACACCGTGATGGCCGGCCGCGCCTCCGCCACCGACCTCGCCGCCGTCGGCCTGGGCGGTTCGATCTACGTTACCGTCTATATCAGCCTGATGGGCGTGCTGCAGGCGCTGGCGCCCGTCGCCGGCCAGCTCTATGGCGCCGGCCGCCTTGAGGCGATTGGTGCGGAGGTGCGGCAGGCCGCGTGGCTCGGCGCCGCGCTGGTGCTCCCCGGCGTGCTGCTGCTGGCCTTCCCGGCGCCGCTGCTGGCCTTTGCCAAGGCGCCGCCCGAACTGGTCGACAAGGCCACCGCCTACCTGCATTTCGCCGCGTTCGGGCTGCCCGCGGCGCTCGGCTTCCGCATCTATTCGGCGCTCAACAATGCGATGTCGCGCCCGATCATGGTCACGGTGCTGCAGGTCGGCGGCCTGGCGCTGAAGATTCCGCTCAATGCCTGGTTTATCCACGGCGGCCTGGGCGTGACCGCCATGGGCGGGCCCGGCTGCGGGCTGGCCTCGACGCTGATCAGCTGGGCATGGTGCATCGCCGCGCTGCTGATCCTGCGCTATGGCGCCGCCTACCAGCCGCTGCGGATCTTTGCGACATGGAGCTGGCCGGCAACCGCGCCGTTGCGCGCGCTGCTGCGCCTGGGCGTGCCGATGGGGCTGACCTACCTGATCGAGATCACCTCGTTCACGCTGATGTCGATCTTTATCACGCGGCTGGGCACGGTCACGCTGGCGGGGCACCAGATCATCGCCAACCTGGGCGCCGTTGCCTACATGCTGCCGCTGTCGCTGGGCATCGCCACCTCGACACTGGTCGCTCAGCATATCGGCGCACGCGATCTCGCCGGCGCAAGCCGCATTGCCTGGCGCGGCATCCGCGCAGCCGTGGCACTGGCCATGCTGACCGGCGCGCTGCTGTGGCTGCTGCGCGAACCGATCCTGCACGCCTATGCGAGCGACCCCGCCGTGGTGGCGGCCGCGCTGCCGCTGGTGCTGTTCGTGGCCTTCTACCAGGCGTTCGATGCCGTGCAGGTGCTGACGGCGTTTATCCTGCGCGCCTACAAGATCGCGGTGATTCCGACGCTGATCTATGCGGGATCGCTGTGGGGCATCGGGCTGGGTGGCGGCTATGTGCTCGGGTTCGGACTGATTGAAGGCCTGCCGGCGTTCACGCACGGGGCCAGCGGGTTCTGGCTGGCCAACAGCATAAGCCTCGCCATTGCCGGCGGATTGCTGGTGCGGTATTTCGCGCGGGTAAGCAGCGCCGACGTGAAGCACTGAGCCCGGCGCTAAGCGCCTGCGCTTGCCGCAGGCGCGCCACTCTACCGATGTGGGTGAAAATCCTGGAGCTGAAAAGAAAAACGCCCGCTTGCGCGGGCGTTTAATTTGGCGGAGTGGACGGGACTCGAACCCGCGACCCCCGGCGTGACAGGCCGGTATTCTAACCGACTGAACTACCACTCCTTAGTCGGCTGCCACCTCGAGCAAAGCTCTTGGCGACGCGCTGGGCGTTTGATTACGCCCTGCTATTTTGGCGTCCCCTAGGGGATTCGAACCCCTGTACTCACCGTGAAAGGGTGATGTCCTAGGCCTCTAGACGAAGGGGACAGAAACTTGTTTTACAACGCGTTTTCTGTCTTGCGCTGGAAAGTCCGCCATTCTAACAGACTTTTTCGCGCCTGGGAAGCATCTTTTTTGACGCCTCCCGAATCCTTGGTGGAGCTAAGCGGGATCGAACCGCTGACCTCTTGCATGCCATGCAAGCGCTCTCCCAGCTGAGCTATAGCCCCATACGGGTAACTGCCTGATACTGCTTTCGCGGCTTTCACAAACTGCTGTGTTTGCAGCGAAGTCAGGATTATATATCGATTTCCGCAATGATTGCAACATTTTTTACTGTTGCCGCGGCGATTATCAACATAATCCCTCACACTAAAAGAAAAACCCGCATGGCATTAACCATGCGGGTTTAGTTTTGGCGGAGTGGACGGGACTCGAACCCGCGACCCCCGGCGTGACAGGCCGGTATTCTAACCGACTGAACTACCACTCCTTAGTCGGCTGCCACCTCGAGCAAAGCTCTTGGCGACGCGCTGGGCGTTTGATTACGCCCTGCTATTTTGGCGTCCCCTAGGGGATTCGAACCCCTGTACTCACCGTGAAAGGGTGATGTCCTAGGCCTCTAGACGAAGGGGACAGAAACTTGTCTTTCAACACGTTCCGTCTGGCGCCACCCGATACTGACTGGATGCCACCTAAATCTTGGTGGAGCTAAGCGGGATCGAACCGCTGACCTCTTGCATGCCATGCAAGCGCTCTCCCAGCTGAGCTATAGCCCCATGGTACTGCCATTTACTGCAACTTGCGTTATTTTCGCTGGATTTAACTACCGTTTCAAGCGAAGCCAAGATTATATATCAACTAGTAATCTTTGCAAGCTCCCTATTTAACTTTTTCGCTTTTCTCCTTGCTTTCTAAAAAGCGTGGAGACCGCGTAGATCCTTGCGGATCCGTCAGCCCGCTTGGTCAGGGACCGCGCTGCAGGGAGAACGAGATTATGCGCAACTCCGGCCCGGAGCGCAAGCCCCAGGCGCGGATTTTTGCGAGATTTTTTACGCGGCGATACCGGCGCCCAGACGGCGCAGCACCGTGTCGCGGCCGAACAGTTCGAGCACCGCGTCAATGCTCGGCGTTTGCAGCTGGCCCGCCACCAGCAGGCGCACCGGCATGGCCAGCTTGGGCATCTTCAGGCCGAACTCGGCCAGCACTACCTTGAAGGTCGCGCTGATGGCCTCGCGCTTCCACTCAGGCAGCGCGCCCAGCTGGCTGGACAGCGCGGCCAGCGCGGGCTGGATCTCCGGCGTCAGGTGCTCGGCCTTGAGCGCGGCATCCGCCTGCGGCTCGCCGCGATAGAACAGCAGCGCGGCCTGTGCGACTTCCTTCAGCGTGTTGGCGCGGTCCTTCACCAGGGCCACCACGCCGACCAGGTCGGCGCCTTCCACCTTGCCGCCGAGCGCTTCAATGAACGGCTGCGTGAGCCCTGCCAGGCGCTGGTTGTCGCCGACCTTGATGTAGTGGTTGTTCAGCCAGGCCAGTTTTTCCGGGTTGTACTGCGCCGGCGATTTGCCCAGGTGCTCCAGGTCGAACCATTCGATGAACTGCTCGCGCGAGAAGATCTCGGCGTCGCCGTGGGCCCAGCCCAGGCGGGCCAGGTAGTTCAGCACGGCTTCGGGCAGATAGCCTTCGTCGCGGTAGCCGGTCACGGCCATGGCGCCGTGGCGCTTGCTCATCTTCTCGCCCTGCTCGTTCAGCACGGTCGGCAGGTGCGCGTAGACCGGCGCGGTGCCGCCGAGCGCTCGGATGATGTTGATCTGGCGCGGGGTATTGTTGACGTGGTCGTCGCCGCGGATCACGTGCGTGATCTTCATGTCGAGGTCGTCCACCACCACGCAGAAGTTGTACGTGGGCGTGCCGTCCGGGCGCGCGATCACCAGGTCATCGAGCTCGTCGTTGGAGATCTCTATGCGGCCCTTGACCGCGTCGTCCCACACCACGCTGCCGCCGATCGGGTTCCTGAAGCGGATCACCGGATCCACGCCGGCCGGCGGCTCGGGCAGGACCTTGCCCTCTTCCGGACGCCAGAAGCCGTTGTAGCGCGGCTTCTCGCCGCGCTCGCGCTGCGCTTCGCGCAGTGCGTCGAGCTCCGCGGTGCTCATGTAGCAGCGGTAGGCCAGGCCGGCGTCGACCATCTGCGCCACGACCTCCCGATAGCGGTCCATGCGCTGCATCTGGTAGAACGGGCCTTCGTCGATGTCCATGTCCAGCCAGGCCATGCTTTCCAGGATCACGTCGACCGCTTCCTGCGACGAACGCTCGACGTCGGTATCTTCGATGCGCAGGATGAAATCGCCCTTCATGCGGCGGGCGAAGGCCCAGGGATAGAGCGCGGAGCGGATATTGCCGAGGTGGATAAAGCCGGTCGGGCTCGGCGCAAAGCGGGTGCGGACGCGTTGGGTCATGGTCAGGGGCAGAAACAAGAAAGCCCGCGCGCAGCGGCGCGCGGGCTGGTGTGTGCAGGCTTTGCATTATACAAGCACGTTCCTGCCGCCCTCCGCATGGCGCCGGGCGTGCGCGGAATCATTTATGCTTGCGCCGGTCTGAGATCGTGCCGGTCGACAGGCATGCCGGCGCAAGACACATAAAGCAGCGTTGACATCACATGCCACAGCAGTCCCGGCCACCCCCGATTTACTGATCCCGCTTCATGCAACGACGTCATTTCCTCGGCCTCTCCGCGGCCGCCCTGCTGGCGGGCTGCGCCTTCGGCCCGCGCACTGCGCCGCCGGTAGCGACCACGCCCGCCGTCCCACCCACTCCGCGCCCGGTCAAGATCGGCCTGGCGCTTGGCGGCGGCGCCGCGCGCGGCTTTGCCCATATCGGAGTGATCAAGGCGCTCGAGGCGCAGGGGATCCATGCCGACCTGGTAACCGGCACCAGCGCCGGCGCGGTCGTGGCCGCGCTGTACGCGAGCGGCCTGGACGGCTTCAGGCTGAACAAGCTGGCGCTGACCATGGACGAGGCGTCGATCGCCGACTGGGCCCTGCCCTTCGGCACCCGCTTCGGCGGCTGGCTCAAGGGCGAGGCGCTGCAGAACTACGTCAACCGACAGGTGCTGAACCGGCCGATCGAGGCAATGAAGCTGCCGCTGGGCATCGTCGCCACCGACCTGAAGACCGGCGAAAAGATCCTGTTCCGCCGCGGCAATACCGGACAGGCCGTGCGTGCGTCGAGCAGCGTGCCGGGCGTATTCCAGCCGGTGTCGATCCAGGGACATGACTACGTCGACGGCGGCCTGGTCGAGCCGGTGCCGGTCGACTCGGCGCGCGCCATGGGCGCCGACTTCGTCATCGCGGTGAATATCTCCGCCGACCCGTCGGCACAGAAGAACGCCGGCCAGAGCGGCGTACTGCTGCAGACCACCGCGATCATGGGCCAGTCGATCAACAAGATGGCGCTGTCGCGCGCCGACGTGGTGATCCTCCCCGAACTGCCCGACATGAGCGGCAGCGACTTCAACGCCCGCAACCGCGCGGTGCTGGCGGGCGAACAGGCGACCGCCGCGGTGATGGCCACGCTGCGGCACAAGCTGGAGCAGGCGCGGCTACAGCCGGCCGGCACGGTGGCGGCGCAATAGCGACGCATAGCGGCGCCCGACGCGGAAAACAAAAAGGACTGCCGCGGCAGTCCCTTTCCTTTGTGGCGTTGCGTTGAAGCTCAGCCGCCGTACATGGTGGCCCGTACGGCCTTGGGATCGTAGCGCTTGAGCGTCTCGACCATGTCGCCGAGGCTTTCGCTGCGGCTGTTGCCATCGTCCTCGATACGGCGCGCGCCGTTGTAGCGCGTCACCCAGTACGCGGCGCGCATGTCGTCGACACGGATCTTGCTGCCCGTCGAGGGGGCATGCACGAACTTGTTGTCGCCGATATAGATGCCGACGTGCGAGAAGGTCTGGCGCATGGTGTTGAAGAACACCAGGTCGCCCGGACGCAGGTCGCTGGTCGCCACGTTGGTGCCGACACGGCTGATTTCGACAGAGCGGCGCGGCAGCATGAAGCCGAAGGTGTCATGGAACACGTAGCGGACAAAGCCGCTGCAGTCGAGGCCGGATTCGGGGCTGTTGCCGCCGAAGCGGTAACGCACGCCGATCAGGCCCAGCGCGTTCATGACCAGGTCGCCAGCCTTGCTGGCAACGTTGCTGGTGGAATTCACCATCGACGACAGCAAGCCACGCTTGCCTTCCGCATGCGAGTCCGCGGCCGGGGCCGGGGCATCGATACGGGCGTCGGCGTCCTTGAACACCGTGTCCGCCAGCACTCCATTCGACACAGTCGCACCGCAGGCAATGGCAATTCCGACGGCGGCGCGCGCCAGGGAATGAAGCACCGATCGCTGCATTGGTTCTCCCGTTGATCGTTTCCAAAGCAAGCCCCGGCACAAGGTCCGGGGCTGCTGGGTATCTGTGTACAGCGTGTGCACCACGCCGGTACTACGGGGAGGACGTAACGCAACATCCGCGCCAGGCAGAGATGACGCTATTGCGTCACGGCCGCGCCGAAACCGCGCCGATAAACCGCGCCGACAATCGCACCGTCAACGTGCACTGCACGATTCAATGCGTCGGACACACCACCCCCGAAAGTAGTACTCGCCGGATGGTAAAGGGTTGTCATTCACATGTCAAAGTTCGTTACAAATTCGCCGGATTTGACTTGCGAATCAACGATATAGGCCGAATTTTGCATCTTGTTTATCGGATTGCGCATATCAAAACGCCGCCAGTCCGGCGGCGCAAAAAGCGAGGCTGCGAGGCACTGCGGTCAGGCAGCACCAACCTGCGCCGCGGCCATCAGCTTGCGGGTATAGGGATGCTGCGGCGCACCGAGCACGGCCTCGGTTTCCCCGGTCTCTACCACCTCCCCCGCCTTCATCACGATGACGCGGTGCGCCATGGCCCGGATCACCGCCAGGTCGTGGCTGATAAAGAGATAGCTCAGGTTGTACTTGTGCTGCAGCTGGGACAGCAGCGCCAGCACCTGCTGCTGGATCGAGACGTCCAGCGCCGAGGTCGGCTCGTCCAGCACCAGCACCTGGGGCTTGAGGATCAGCACCCGCGCGATCGCGATGCGCTGGCGCTGGCCGCCGGAGAACTCGTGCGGATAGCGCCCCAGCGCGGTGCGGTCGAGCCCGACTTCGCGCAGGGCGTCGATCACGCGCTCGCGCGTGGCCTCGCGCGACAGGCCGGGCTGGTGCAGCGCCAGCCCTTCGCCGACGATCTGCTCGATGGTCATGCGCGGCGACAGCGAGCCGAACGGATCCTGGAACACCACCTGCATGCGCGAGCGCAGCTGGCAGCGGTCCTTGCGCGTGGCGTCGTCAAAGCTGCGGCCAAGGAAATGGATGGTGCCGGCGCCCTTGCGCTGCAGCGCCAGCACGGTATGCGCCAGTGTGGTCTTGCCCGAGCCGGATTCGCCGACGATGCCGATGGTCTCGCCTTCGCGCAACTGGAAATCGACATCCTTGACCGCCGCGAACTGGTCCTTGCCGAACCAGCCGGCCACGCCACGGCGCTTGCGCGCGTAGTTGACGCTGAGGTTGCGCGCCTCCAGCAGCACCGGCGCCAGCGGCACCAGCGGCAGCACCTCGCGCTTCGGGCGGCTGTCGATCAGCTTGCGCGTGTACGGGTGCTGGGGCGCGGCAAACACCTGGGCGGTCTCGCCGGTCTCGACCAGCACGCCCTTCTCCATCACGCCCACGCGCTGGGCAAATGAACGCACCAGGTTCAGGTCGTGGGTGATCAGCATCACTGCCATGCCGAATTCGGCCTGCAGGTCGCGCAGCAGGTCCATGATCTGCGCGCGGATGGTCACGTCCAGCGCCGTGGTGGGCTCGTCGGCCAGCAGCAGCTTGGGCCGGCACGCCAGCGCCATGGCGATCATGGCGCGCTGGCGCTGGCCGCCGGACAGCTGGTGCGGGAAGCTGTCGAAACGGTGGGCGGCGTCGGTGATGCCGGTGCGCTCCAGCAGCGCGATGGCACGCTCGCGCGCGGCGCGGCGGTCCAGGCCTTCATGCAGCGCCAGCGTTTCGACGATCTGGTTGCCGATGGTGTACAGCGGGTTCAGCGCCGTCATCGGTTCCTGGAAGATCATCGCGATCTCGGCGCCGCGGATTGCCCGCATCTCGCGGTCGGAGACGTCGAGCAGGTTCTTGCCTTCGAAGCGGATCGCGCCGTCGTAGTAGGCATCTTCAACCAGGCGCAGCATGGCCAGCGCGGTCACGGTCTTGCCCGAGCCCGATTCGCCGACCAGCGCGTAGCGCTCGCCGGCGCGCAGGTCAAAGCTGACCTCGCGCACCGCGCGGGTGGCATGTTCGCCGTGACCGAAGGTGACGGACAGCTTGTCCACGCACATCAGCGTGGAGCCAGGCGCGGGGATCCCGGCGGGGGCGAGGCCGGTGGCGGCCTGCAGCAGCGGCGACACGGCGCTCATGGCGTGACTCCCGGCGCCGGCGCCGCCGGCGCGCCGGCCGGGACCTTGGGTTCGACCCGGCCACGCAGCGCGGCCAGGCCCAGGCGGGTGTCGAAGGCATCGCGCAGCGCGTCGCCCATGAAGGTCAGCAGCATCAGCGTCACCACCAGCACGGTGAAGGTCGACAGCGAAATCCACCAGGCATCGAGGTTGCCCTTGCCCTGCGCCAGCAGCTCGCCCAGGCTGGGCGTGGTCGGCGGCACGCCAAGGCCAAGGAAATCCAGGCTGGTCAGCGCCAGGATCGCCGCGCTCATGCGGAACGGCAGGAACGTGATCACCGGGGTCAGGCTGTTGGGCAGGATATGGCGCCACATGATCTGCACGTTGGACAAGCCCAGCGCGCGCGCCGCCTTGACGTAGTCGAGCGAGCGGTTGCGGTAGAACTCGGCGCGCACGTAGTCGGACAGCCCCATCCAGCCGAACAGCGACAGCAGGATGATCAGCAGCGCCAGGCTGGGCTCGAAGATCGAGGCGAAGATGATCAGCAGGTACAGCTCGGGCATCGAGCTCCAGATCTCGATGGCACGCTGCGAGAACAGGTCGAAGCGGCCGCCGAAGAAGCCCATCAGCGCCCCGGTCAGCGTGCCGATCACCACGCCGATCACGGTCAGCGCCAGGCTGAACAGCACCGACACGCGGAAGCCGTACAGCAGCCGCGCCAGGATGTCGCGACCGCGGTCGTCGGTGCCGAGCCAGTTCTCCGCCGACGGCGGCGCCGGGTTGGGCTCCTTGGCGAAGTAGTTCAGCGAGTCGTACGAATACCGGTTCAGCGGGAAGACCGCGAAATTGCCGTCGCTGGTGATGCGGTCGCGGATAAACGGATCGAGATAGTCGGCCTGCGTCGGGAAGTCGCCGCCGAAGGTCGTCTCCGGGTAGGTCTTGACGATCGGGAAGTAGTAGTCGCCGTTGTAGCGCACCACCAGCGGGCGGTTGCTGGACAACATCTCCGCGCCCAGGCTCAGCACGAAGATGGCGACGAAGATCACCAGGCTCCAGTAGCCGCGGCGGTTGCGGCGGAAGCGCTGCCAGGCGCGCTGGCGCGGCGAGGGCGAATGCGGCAGGCCGTTGGGCACCGCGTGCGAGAACGGTTTCATCGGTGCAGGCCCTCGAAATGGATGCGGGGATCGACCAGCACGTAGCAGACGTCGGAAATCAGGCGCGTGACCAGCCCGATCAGCGTGAACAGGTAGAGCGTGCCGAGCACCACCGGGTAGTCGCGACGCAGCACGGCCTCATACGACAGCAGGCCCAGCCCGTCGAGCGAGAACAGCGTCTCGATCAGCAGCGAACCGGTGAAGAAGGCGCCGATAAAGGCCGCCGGGAAGCCGGTCACCAGCGGGATCAGCGCATTGCGGAACACATGCTTCCACAGCACGCGGCGCTCGCCCAGCCCCTTGGCGCGCGCGGTCAGCACGTACTGCTTGCGGATTTCCTCCAGGAAGGCGTTCTTGGTCAGCATGGTCACCACCGCGAAGCTGCCCACCACCGAGGCGGTGATCGGCAGCACCAGGTGCCACAGGTAGTCCATCACCTTGCCCATCAGCGACAGCTGTTCCCAGTTGTCGGAGGTCAGCCCGCGCAGCGGGAACCACTGCACGAAGGTGCCGCCGCCGAACAGCACCAGCAGCAGCACGCCCAGCACGAAGCCGGGGATCGCATAGCCGACCAGCACGACGATGCTGGTGACCACGTCGAAGCGGCTGCCCGCCCGGATCGCCTTGGAGATGCCGAGCGGCACCGATATCAGGTAGGTCAGGAAAAACGTCCACAAACCCAGGCTGACCGACACCGGCAGCTTGGACTTGACCAGCTCCCACACGCTGCGGTGCTGGAAATAGCTCTGGCCCAGGTCGAACTGGGCGAAGCGCTTGAGCATCAGGAAGTAGCGCTCCAGCGGCGGCTTGTCGAAGCCGTACAGGGCCTGGATCTCCTTGATCTTCTCCGGGTCGACGCCGCGGCGGCCGCGGTATTCGGCGCCGCCGCCGCTGGCTTCGCCAGCGCCGCCCCGCCCTTTCAGTTCCATCATCATCTGCTCGACCGGGCCGCCCGGCACGAACTGGATGACGACAAAGGTCAGCGTGATGACGCCGATCAGCGTCGGGATCATCAGCAGGATGCGCTTGAGCAGGTAGGCAAGCATCGGCCGGTCCTTGTCCTTTAGCTAATCTGCACTGAAAGCGTCAGCGCGCTTGCGGCTGGACGTCCTTGCGCCACCACTGGCTCAGGATCCAGCCTTCGGCCGTATAGAAATAGGGAAGCCGCTCCGGATAAGCCAGTTCCTTGCGGTACGAGACCCGGTGTGACGCACTGTACCAGTTGGGCACGATGTAGTAGCCGTGCATCAGCACCCGGTCGAGCGCGCGCCCGGCAGTAATCAGCTCCTGGCGGGTATGGGCATGCAGCAGGTTGTCGACCAGCTTGTCGACGACCGGCGACTTCAGCCCGAACAGGTTGTCCGAGCCGGGCGTGGTCGCGGCCTCGCTGGCAAAGCGGTCGCGCAGTTCGTTGCCCGGGCTCTGCGAGTCGGGGAAGCGGATCGACACCATGTCGAAGTCGAAGTCTTCCAGCCGCTTCTGGTACAGCGCAAAGTCGGTGGTGCGCTGGTGCACCTGGATGCCGAGCTTTTCCAGGTTGCGCACATAGGTGGTGATGACGCGGCTCATCGCGCCGCCGTCGTCCAGGAACTCGAATACCAGAGGCTCGCCCTTGGCGTTGCGCAGCGCGCCGTCGGTGTAGGTCCAGCCGGCCTGCGCCAGCAGGCGCCGGGCCAGGCGCAGGTTGTCGCGCAGCGACCGAGGCGGCGCGGTAGTGGGCTGCACCACGTCGGGGCCGAAGACCTCGGGCGGCAGCTCGGCGCGCAGCGGTTCCAGCAGCGCCATCTCGCCGGGGCCGGGCCGGCCGTCGAAGGTGGCGCTGGCGGCCAGCTCGCTGTTGGAGAACCAGCTGTCCAGCCGCTTGTACGCGCCGTAGAACAGCTGCCGGTTCAGCCATTCGAAGTCCAGCGCCAGGATCAGCGCCTGGCGCACCCGCACGTCCTGGAACACAGGCTTGCGCATGTTCATCACGAAGCCCTGCATGCCGGCGCCGTTGCGGTGCGGGAACTCGGTCTTGATCAGCTCGCCGTTGCGGAAGCGCGTGCCCTGGTAGCTCTTGGCCCAGTTCTTGGCACGGTACTCGACGATGGCATCGAACTCGCCGGCCTTGTAGGCCTCCAGCTTGGCGGTCTCGTCCTTGTACAGGCGGTAGACCACGCGCGCGAAGTTGAAGGTGCCGCGGCGCACCGCCAGATCCTTGCCCCAATAGCCGGGATCGCGCTTGAAGATGATGCCGCGGCCGGCGTCGTAGCGCTCGATCAGGTAGGGGCCACTGGTGATGGGCGGCTCGAAGGTCAGCTTCTCGAACGGCACCTTGGCGGTCCACTTCTTCGAGAACACCGGCAATGCGCCGACGATCAGCGGCAGTTCGCGGTTGCGCTGCTTGAAGTCGTAGCGCAGCGTGCGCTCGCCGGTCACCACCACCGCCTTCACATCGGTGCACATGCTGCGGTAGCCGGGGCTCGACGCCTTGCTCATCAGCATGTCATAAGAATGCTTGACGTCAGATGCCAGCACCGGGTCGCCATTGGAGAAGCGCGCCTGCGGGCGGATGCGGAAGGTGACCGACATCTCGTCCGGCGCGACCGTGACGTCCTCGGCCAGCAGGCCGTAGGCACTGGCGGTCTCGTCGGCGCTGCTGACCAGCAGCGACTCGAACATCAGCGCATTGAGCCCGGGCGCCGACGTGCCCTTCAGCGTGAACGGGTTGAACTTGTCGAAGCTGGTGCGCCGGTCCGGATTGGCGAGCGTGAGCGTGCCGCCAGCCGGTGCGTTGGGGTTGACATAGTCGAAGTGCGGAAAATTCTCGGCGTACTTCAGGTCTCCGTGCAGCGCGAACCCATGCGCCGCCATGGCCGGGGAAGAGACCAGAGAGACCAGGGAGACCCCCGCCGCCAGCATGGTCGCCAGCCCGAACCGCAGTACCGCATCCCGCCGGAAGCACTGCCATGCCGCCTGAAGCGGCCAACGTGCTTGAATAGGCATCCCGTTGGATTCCTCCACTATGACCTCTGGGGTCCCGGCGTTCTGCGGCCGGGCCAAGTATGAGACAATTTTACATGCGTCCGGGGTGGCGCCAGCCATCCGGACATTCCCTCTGCGCGGCGCAATAAAACGGCCGCAGAACAGCCAGGGCACGCGCACGGCCGCACGGCGGACGCAGGAAGCGTGCCTGATACACCACCTTGGAGAACTTATGGGATTTCTGGCAGGTAAGCGGATCCTTATCACGGGCTTGCTCTCGAACCGCTCGATCGCCTATGGCATTGCCTCCGCGTGCAAGCGCGAAGGCGCCGAACTCGCCTTCACCTATGTCGGCGAACGGTTCAAGGACCGGATCAGCGAGTTTGCCAAGGAATTCGGTACCGACATGGTGTTCGAGTGCGACGTCGGCAGCGACGAGCAGATCGCCGCGACCTTCGCCGCGCTGGGCCAGCGCTGGGAGAAGTTCGACGGGCTGGTGCACTCGATCGGCTTTGCGCCGCGCGAAGCCATCGCCGGCGATTTCCTCGAGGGCCTGTCGCGCGAAGGCTTCCGCATCGCGCATGACATTTCCGCCTACAGCTTCCCGGCGCTGGCCAAGGCCGCGCTGCCGCTGCTGTCGGACAAGGCCTCGCTGCTGACGCTGACCTACCTGGGCGCCGAGCGCGTGGTTCCCAACTACAACACCATGGGCCTGGCCAAAGCCGCGCTGGAAGCCAGCGTGCGCTACCTGGCTTCCTCGGTCGGCCCGCGCGGCATCCGCGCCAACGGCATCTCGGCCGGCCCGATCAAGACGCTGGCCGCGTCGGGGATCAAGGACTTCGGCAAGCTGCTGGGCCACTTCGAGCAGGCCGCGCCGCTGCGCCGCAACGTGACCATCGACGAAGTCGGCAACGTGGCCGCCTTCCTGCTGTCCGACCTGGCCAGCGGCGTGACCGGTGAGATCACCTACGTCGACGGCGGCTTCAATATCGTCGGCGCGAGCGTCGCGGACGCCTGAGGGCAGCACTGCCGGCCGCAGCGCCGGAATCGACAAGGGGCGCCAGCGATGGCGCCCTTTTTTCCTGGCAGGTTGCAAGCCGGCTGTCGTAGCGCCGCGAGCAAGATCAAGCCGTGGCAGTGGCGCCGCGGCGGTCCATGTCGAGCACCGACCAGGCATAGATCGCCAGGCCGCCCAGCGCCAGCAGCAGGCCGACCCAGCCGGTCGAGGTCCAGCCATAGCCGGCTGCGATGGTCACGCCGCCCAGCCACGCGCCGAGCGCATTGGCCATGTTGAACGCCGAGTGGTTGAGCGCGGCCGCCAGTGCCTGCGCATCGCCGGCCACGTCCATCAGCCGGATCTGCAGCGCCGGGCCCAGTGCCACCACGGTGCCGACCAGCAGCACATTGGCTGCGGCCAGCCACGCATGCGGCGCGGTGAAGGTGAAGGCGCCCAGCACCAGCGCGGTCCACACCAGCACGCCGCCGATGGTCGGCATCAGCGCCTTGTCGGCCAGCCGCGCGCCGGCGAGGTTGCCCACCACCATGCCGACGCCGAACAGCGCCAGCACCACGGGGATGCCCGCGGCCGGCATGTGCGCCAGTTCGAGCATGGTCGGCTTGATGTAGCTGAACACCGAGAACATGCCCCCAAACCCGATCGCGCCGATGCCCAGCGTCAGCCACACCTGCTTGCGCCTGAGCGCCGACAGCTCGCGCAGCGGGCTGGCATGCCGGTCGGCCGGCACAAACGGCACGCAGCGCCACACCAGCAGCGCGGTCAGCGCGCCGAGCGCACCCACGATCACGAACGCCGATCGCCAGCCGAGCCAGGTGCCGACCGTGGCGGCGATCGGTACGCCGACCAGCGTCGCGCTGGTCAGCCCAAGCATCACCAGTCCTACCGCCTGCGCGCGCCGCTCGCGCGGCACCAGCCCCGCGGCGACCAGCGCCGCCACGCCAAAGTAGGTGCCGTGCGGGAAGCCGGTCAGCAGCCGCGCCACCAGCATCGACAGGTAGGCCGGCGCCATCGCGCTGGCGAGATTGCCCGCCGCGAACACCGCCATCAGCGCCACCAGCAGGTTGCGCCGCGGCCAGCGCGCGCCCAGCACCGCCAGCAGCGGCGCGCCGATGACCACGCCCAGCGCATAGGCGCTGATCAGGTGGCCGGCTTCGGGGATGGAGATGGCGAGGTCGCGCGCGGCATCGGGCAGCAGACCCATGATGACAAATTCGCCGGTACCGATGGCGAAGCTGCCGACGCCAAGCGCCAGCAGTGCGAGGCGGCCGGAACTTGCCGGCCGTCTGGCCTTTGCAGGGTGGTCGGAAAGATTCGGCGTGCTCGCATCGCGCGAGGGGCCGGAAGGCGGAACGCCGCGGACGGCGTCCGCAGCGGCGTGTGCATGTGGGGCGGCCATGTACAGGATTGCAGGGGGTTCTACGAAAATGCCGCCCGCTGCCGGGCGGGTCGATGACCCCGCCTCTGGTGATCCAGCGTGCTCCTGTGCGGCGCGCAAGGCGTTATTGTGCGGCAAAACGCGGAAACGTGCCGGCACGCCGCCGCGTTCAGCCCACGCCCGGCCCGCGCTCAGGCCTGAAGCCGGCAGCGCTCCAGCCAGTGCGCGTAAGGCGCCGGCAGTACCCACGACGGCGTCGGGCGTGGAGAGCCGACGCTGACGTTGAGCAGGTCGAGGCCGCCCTCGCGCATCGCGCGCGCCAGCTCGATCGTGCGCGCAAGGCCTTCGCGCATGCGGAGGCGGTCAAGTTGGTCGACTCTGGCCCGCCGGCGGTCGATACGCTCTGGCTGGTCCATCGTGCCGAGTGGCCGCTGTCGCCGCGCGCCGCCCGGGTGCTGGAGCACCTGCGGGCAGGAAGTCGCGCGCTGCACGGCCGCGCGGACAAGGCATTGCGCGGCATCCGGTGAAGGCCTATGCCCTAGCGGTCCTGCCGTTCGCGCCACGCCTCATACAGGTCTGGGCCTTCGTCGCGCGCCGGCAGGTAGGCCAGCTTCATCTCGCGCTGTTCGACAGGCCGCGCCAGCTCGACATAGCCGCGCTCCGCGGACAGGTCGTAAGGCGCGCCGTCTTCGTTGGAATAGGCGTAGTAGACCGCCCCGACACCGGCCAGGTACATCGCCGTCAGGCACATCGGGCACGGGTAGCCGCTGGCGTAGACCGTGCAGCCGCTCAGGTCGGGCTTGCCCAGTGCACGGCTCGCGGCGCGCACTGCCTGCATTTCGGCGTGCGCGCTGGGATCGCAGGTGGCTTCCACCTCGTTGACCGCGCGCGCCAGCACCTTGCCGTCCTTGACCACCACGGCGCCGAAGGGCCAGGTGTTGCGCTCCCGCACGTTTTCCATGGCAAGGCGGATGGAATCGATCAGATAGGTTTCCGTGGTCGACACGCGTTATCTCCTGTGAGGGCTCGGCCCTGGTTGGGCCGATGAGGTGGCTGGCTGACAGACTATAGGCCAGCGTGCGTGCGCGGCGTGCGGCAAGTTGTTATACAGCGAATTTGGTTCCAGCTCGCTGCCGGTGCTGAGCCGCAACGCGGCTTGACGGCGACGCTTTCGCCGGGACCCGGTGCGGCGCGTCACCGGCGACCGGCGTACTGCTCCGTTGCCTCCCGCTGCGCGGCTGCCATTTTCTGTGGCCAGGTACTCTTGATATACGCCAGCACGGCGATGATATCTGCATCGGACAGCAACGGTGCGAACGCCGGCATGTCGCTCTCATAGCCCTCCGGCGCGGTAACGCCCGGGACCAGGCCATTCCGGGTAATGGCAAACAGCACGGCGTCGGGATGATGCCACGTGTGGCCGGAAGCATCATGCGGAGGCGCCGGCATCCGGCCGCTTGGCAGTCGCTGGCGCCACTCGGGCTGCCCCTGCAGGCTGGCGCCATGACACGACGCGCACTGCTGCGCGTAGATCTTCCGACCCTGCGCAACCAGTACCGTATCGGAGGCATCGATGCGAAGCTGCCGCGCATCGCTTGCCTTTCCGGCAGGGATGGGCGCCTCGATATATCGCTTGGCCTGCAGCGCAACGGCGGCGGCAGCCGCCGCGCCGAGTGCGATCAGTCCAGCGATGCGCCAGCGTCGCTTGCTTGAATCTTCCATGTTGGCTCGCGTCAAGTAGCAGCCCGCCTGAGCCGCAACGCATTGGTAATGACCGAGGCAGAACTCAGGCTCATCGCCAGCGCCGCAATCATCGGCGGCCGGGGACCCATCGAGGCATCCGCTTTGCCTGTTACCGTGGCGTTGCCCCTGGCTCCTTTTGGCTGCCATGGAAGAAATGCATCAGCGGGTACGGCAACACTATCGCAAAGGGCGGCCGGGAGGCAATGTGGCTCCCCAATGTGGCTCCCCCATTGGCTCCCAAACGCGGGCGCACCCGCGAATCCATCGTATGAGGCCTTCTCTCACCAGGACGTTACGCGGCCATTACATCCCGGTAAGGTGTCTGGCGAATTGGCGCTCCCATCCATGGCCGGCAGCATGCGCTTGACGTGCGACAAAGCGCCACAACCGGCATATGCTGCAAGCAGGCAAAGGCTGCTACCATTCGTGCCACACCGGCATCACAACATGCGTACTCCCCTTCATCGGCTCTTGCTTGCCGTATTCCTGCTGAGCGCTTTCCTGACAGTGCAACTGGCAGCGGCAGCGTATGCCTGCGAGGGCAGCCGGTATTCGCTTGGCTCGATGGAGGGAATGCCCGGCATGACGGAAGCCTGCCCCGACATGGCAAAGGAAGACGCCGCGCCGGGCATGCATGACGGGCTTTGCCAGGAGCACTGCCAGCTCGGCTCCAAGTCGGCCGACCATGCAACACCCCAGGTTCCCGCCTTCCATCCGGTGCTCGTCAATATTGTGGTGCCCACCCCGGTACCGGTACTGGCACATCGCGTAGCGGTTTCCCGCGACGCAATTCCGCGCGCGCCGCCACGCCCCCTCCCTATCCTCAACTGCTGTTTCCGAACGTAGCCTCCGAAGCAACGCCTGCCATCGTGCCCTGAGCCAAAGGCGTCAGGGCGGTCGTTGCTTTGCGGAGGCTTTATGCATTTGCGTTTCCCCACCATGTGCGGGCGCCGGCTGGTGCTCGCCATCACGCTGCTTGCCATTGTCCATCCGGCACGGGCGGAATCCCTGGCCGCGCTCTCCCTGCAGGAAGCGGTCGCACGCGCATCGTCGCGTTCGACGGATGCCGAGACATCGCGGTCGGCGGTCCAGTCAGCCATTGAGATGGCAGTAGCCGGCAAGCAGTTGCCGGACCCGGTGCTGAAGGTCGGCGTCAACAACGTGCCGGCGAATGGCCCTGACCGGTTCTCGCTTGGCACGGATTCGATGACCATGAGGTCGATCAGCGTCATGCAGGAATTCACGCGCGCGGCGAAGCGCCAGGCCCGCGCCGAGCGCTTCGAGGCCGAAGCGTCTTCGGCCGAGGCCCAACGCACGGTGGCGCTGGCCGCCGTGCAGCGCGGCGCCGCCACAGCATGGCTCGAGCGCTGGTATGCCGAGCGCGCATACGGCGTGCTCACCGAACAGTCGCAGTCGATCAAGCTGCTGGTGGATGCGGCACAGGCCGCCTATCGCGGCAACCGCGGTTCGCGTGCCGATATCCTGGCGGCCGAGATTGAATGGCAGCGACTGCAGGATCGCGAAGACGAAGCCCGCGCCGCGGTCGCTTCGTCCCGGGCGATGCTGCGCCGGTGGGTCGGCGACGCTGCGGAACTGCCGCTGACCGAGCGCCCCGCGCTCGATGCGCCGGCCTGGCTCGATACGCTCGATACGCTCGACGCTGCCGGCGCCACGCAACTGCCAGAGGTTGCCGCCGCGCAGGCCCAGGTCGGCGTGGCCGACGCGGAAAGCCGCTTCGCGCGCGAGAGCAAGGTTCCGGACGTCAGCGTCGAACTGATGTACAGCCAGCGCGGTCCCGCCTATTCGAACATGGTGTCGCTGAATGTTTCGCTGCCGGTGCCGTGGGACCAGAAGAATCGCCAGGATCGCGAACTGGCCTCCAGGCTCGCGCAGGCCAATGCCGCACGGGCGCAAGCCGAATCGGTACGCCGCGGCGTGATTGGACAGCTCCGCGGCAAGCAGGCCGAACTGCAACTCGGCCGCTCGCGCCTGGAGCGCTATCGAAATGCCACCTTGCCATTGGCGAAGGCGCAGACCGAGGCGGCCCTGAGCGCCTATCGCGCCGGCGCCGGCAGCCTGACAGCGGTGGCCGAGGCCAGCCGCAAGGCGCTCGACCTCTCGCTCGAGCGGCTCAAGCTGGAGGCAGCTACCGCCAGGCTCTGGGCCGAGCTCGCTTTCCTGATGCCTTTGCCGACTGCCGCACAAGCCATGTTTCCGCAAGGAGTCCAGCAATGAAAAGGACCACGATTGCACGGGCAGGAGCAACCCTCGCTGTGGTGGCGAGCGTCGCCGGTGCCTACTACCTCGGCCAGCAACAGGGACGCCAGCATACGGCCGCGTCGACGACGCCGGCGGGCGACCCTGGCGATGCGAGCCTGAAGGCCGGGGATATCGATCCCCGAAACGGCAAGCGCATCCTCTATTGGCATGACCCGATGGTGCCGGGCCAGCGCTTTGACAAGCCTGGCAAGTCGCCATTCATGGATATGGCGCTGTCACCCGTGTACGAAGACGCCGGTGGCGGCGCGGCTGTCACCATCGATAGCCGTGTCAGCCAAAGCCTCGGCATTCGAACCGCGGAAGTCAAGCTGGGTCGCCTGGCATCCGCACTGGAAGTTCCAGGGAATGTCGCGATCGACGAACGCGGCATCGAAGTGCTGCAGGCCCGTACGACCGGGTTCGTCGAGCACACCTATGCCAGGACGACGCTGGACCCGGTCCGTAAAGGCCAGCCACTGGCGCAGATCTACTCGCCTGACTGGGTCGCCGCGCAAGAGGAGTACCTGGCCGTGGCCCGCATGAGCGGTAACCTGCAGGGCGATTTGCGCGAAGCCGCCATTGCCCGCATGCGGCAGGCCGGCATGGCCGACAGCCACATCCGCCTGGTGCAGGACACCGGCAAGCTGCAGCCGCGGCTCACCGTTGCAAGTCCGGCAGACGGCATCGTCACCGAGATCGGCGCGCGCGAGGGCATGACGGTGTCCCCCGGCACGACGCTCTTTCGCATTGCCAGCCTGGCCACGGTATGGGTGCTGGCCGAAGTGCCGGAGAGCCAGGCCGCGCAGCTACGGCCCGGACAAGCCGTGTCGGCAATCGCGGCAGCGCTGCCCGGACAAGCGCTGACTGGCAAGGTCGACGCCATCCTTCCGGACATCAACCCAGGCACCCGGACGATCAAGGTACGGATCGAGTTGCAGAACAGGGATCGTCAGTTGCTGCCTGGCATGTTCGTGACTGCCCGCTTTGGTGCCCCGCCCGGACCGGACCGGCTGCTTGTCCCGACCGAGTCGCTGATCCGCACCGGGACGCGCACGCTTGCCATGGTGGAAACCGGCCAGGGTGGCTTCAGTCCCGTCGAGGTCAAGACAGGTGCCGAGGCTGGCGGACAGACCGAAGTGATCGAGGGCCTCAAGGCCGGACAGAAGGTCGTGGTATCCGGCCAGTTCCTGATCGACTCCGAAGCCAGCCTGCGCGGTACCGCGCAGCGCATGACGGCAGCGCCAGCCGCTTCGGCACCCGCCGCCGCGGCCGCAGGGCCGGAGCACGAAGGCGTCGGGCGTGTGGAGGCGGTGAGCGCTGAAGGCATGACGATTTCCCACGGCCCGATCCAGTCGATACAGTGGGGCGCCATGACCATGGACTTTGCCGCACCGCCGACAGGCATGGCGAAGGGCTTCAAGCCAGGTGACCGCATCCGCTTCCGCTTCCGCGTGAACAACGAAGGCGCGGCGATCCTGTCGTCGGTGGAGCCCGCCAGCTCTGCACACGGAGCCAGGCCATGATTGCGCGGCTCATCCTTGCTTCCATCCGGAATCGCTTCCTGGTCCTGCTGGCCACCGCCATGCTCACCGCCTGGGGCTTGTGGGCCGTGCGCAGTACGCCGCTCGACGCATTGCCGGACCTGTCCGACGTACAGGTGATCATCCGTACGCCGCTCCCCGGCCAGGCACCACAGATCGTGGAGAACCAGGTCACCTATCCGCTGACCACGACGATGCTGTCCGTGCCCGGCGCCAGGACCGTACGCGGCTATTCGTTCTTCGGCGATTCCTTCGTCTACGTGCTGTTCGAGGATGGGACGGACCTCTACTGGGCGCGCTCGCGCGTGCTGGAATACCTGAACCAGGTGCAATCCCGGCTCCCCGCCGCCGCCAGGCCGGCGCTTGGGCCCGACGCGACCGGCGTGGGCTGGATCTACGAGTACGCCCTCATCGACAAGACCGGGCAGCACGACCTCAGCCAGTTGCGCGCCATGCAGGACTGGTTCCTGCGCTTCGAGCTCAAGTCGCTGCCCAATGTGGCCGAGGTCGCGTCGCTGGGCGGGATGGTCAGGCAGTACCAGATCGTGCTGATGCCAGACCGGCTGCGTGCCTATGGCCTATCGCAGGCCAGGGTGCTGGCGGCGCTCAAGGGTGCGAACCAGGAAACCGGAGGGTCCGTGCTGGAGCTGGGAGAAGCCGAGTACATGGTGCGGGCCAGTGGCTACCTGAAGACGCTCGATGACTTCCGCCAGATCCCGCTGGTAACCAGCGAGGCCGGCATCCCGGTACGGCTCGGCGACGTGGCCACCGTTCAGTTCGGCCCCGAGATGCGGCGCGGCATTGCCGAGCTCGATGGCCAGGGCGAAGTCGCGGGCGGCGTCATCGTGATGCGATCCGGCAAGAATGCACTGGAGACCATCGACGCGGTCAAGGCCAGGCTTGCCGCCCTGCAGACGAGCCTGCCAAAGGGCGTGGAGATCGTGACCACCTACGATCGCTCGGCGCTTATCCATCGCGCCGTGGATAACCTGACGGCCAAGCTCATCGAGGAATTCATCGTGGTGGCGCTGGTCTGCCTGGTGTTCCTGTTTCACCTGCGCTCGGCCCTGGTCGCCATTGTCTCGCTGCCGCTCGGCGTGCTGGCTGCGTTCCTGGTCATGCGCTATCAGGGCGTGAACGCCAACATCATGTCCCTTGGCGGCATCGCCATCGCCATTGGCGCGATGGTCGATGCGGCGGTGGTGATGATCGAGAATGCGCACAAGCACCTGGAGCACTGGCACGCCGACAACCCGGGAGGGGAACTGTCCGCACGGGAGCGATGGCGCATCGTCGGCGATTCCGCTGCGGAAGTCGGTCCGGCCCTGTTCTTCTCGCTACTGATCATCACGCTCTCGTTTATCCCGGTATTCACGCTTGAAGCGCAAGAGGGGCGGCTCTTCTCGCCGCTGGCGTTTACAAAGACCTACTCGATGGCCGCCGCCGCGGGCTTGTCGATCACGCTGGTGCCGGTGCTGATGGGTTACATGATCCGCGGCAAGATTCCACTGGAACAGGCCAATCCGCTCAACCGGTGGCTGATCCGTGGCTACCAGCCATTGCTCGCCAGGGTGCTCTCGCATCCGAAGATCACACTGGCAATCGCGGCGCTGCTGCTGGTAGCGAGCGCCTGGCCGATCATGCGCATCGGTGGCGAGTTCATGCCGCCTCTCGATGAAGGAGACCTGCTGTACATGCCTTCGGCGTTGCCCGGGCTCTCCGCCGGCAAGGCGGCGCAGCTGCTGCAACAGACCGACCGCCTGATCAAGACCGTGCCCGAGGTTGCGACCGTGTTCGGCAAGGCCGGCCGCGCCGATACCGCCACCGATCCGGCTCCCATCGAGATGTTCGAGACCACCATCCAGTTCAAGCCACGCGATCAGTGGCGTGCGGGCATGACCACCGACAAGCTGGTGGAGGAACTGGATCGCGTGGTGAAGGTGCCGGGCTTGTCGAACATCTGGGTGCCGCCGATTCGCAACCGGATCGACATGCTCGCCACGGGGATCAAGAGCCCGGTCGGCATCAAGGTGGCCGGCACGGACCTGATGGAGATCGACCGGCTGGCCACCCGCATCGAGGAAGCCGTCAAGAACGTCCCGGGCGTCACCTCCGCGCTGGCCGAACGCCTTACCGGCGGCCGCTATATCGACGTCGATATCGACCGCAGGGCCGCGGGCCGGTATGGCCTCAATATCGAGGACGTGCAAGGCATCGTGTCATCCGCGATCGGTGGCGAGAATGTCGGCGAAGTGGTCGACGGACTGGCGCGCTTTCCGATCAACGTCCGGTATCCGCGCGACTACCGCGATTCCATCGAGCAATTGCGAAGCCTCCCCATCGTGACCGACAAGGGGTTGCAGATCATGCTGTCCGACGTGGCCCGCGTTGAAGTCGTGCAGGGCCCGCCGATGCTGCGCAGCGAGAATGCGCGCCTGTCCGGCTGGATCTATGTCGACATTCGCGGACGCGACCTGCGTTCCGCCGTGCACGACATGCAGGCCGCGGTAGCAAAGGCGGTGCCGATGCCCGCGGGCTACTCGCTGAGCTGGTCGGGCCAGTTCGAGTACCTGGAGCGCGCCACCGGCAGGCTGAAGGTCGTGGTACCGTTCACGCTGCTGATCATCTTCGTGCTGCTCTACCTGGTATTCGGCCGCCTGGATGAGGCGATCCTCATCATGGGCACCCTGCCGCTCGCCCTGATTGGTGGATTCTGGCTGCTTTATCTGCTCGGCTACAACCTGTCCGTGGCCGGCATTGTCGGGTTTATCGCGCTGGCTGGCGTCGCGGCGGAGTTCGGCGTGATCATGCTGCTCTACCTGAAGCAGGCATGGGCCGAGCGCATCAAGAACGGAGAGACCGGCGTCACGGATTTGCTGGATGCGATCCAGGAAGGCGCAGTCCTGCGCGTTCGCCCCAAGGCGATGACCGTCGCCGTCATCCTGGCTGGCCTGGTTCCCATCATGTGGTCGCACGGCACCGGCTCCGAGGTCATGCAGCGTATTGCGGCCCCCATGGTCGGCGGCATGGTGACCGCCCCGCTGCTATCGATGTTCGTGGTACCGGCCGTCTACTTGTTACTGCGCCGCCGTCACGCGAAGGCGGCTTCTTCTCTTTCCCCCGATCCCTCACTTCAGGAGGACCCGAAATGAACCACGTCAAGACGTTCGCTGCCGCCCTGGCCCTTGCTGCCACGCCGGTCGCATTTGCTGCCGGCTCGATGGACAGCATGGACATGAAGACGCCTGCCGCAACCCGGCAAGCCCCACGCGCCGTTGCGGCCGAAATCAAAAAGATTGATGCGCGGACCGGGAAGGTCACGCTCAAGCATGGGCCGATCGAGAACCTCGGGATGCAGGCAATGACCATGGCGTTCCCGGTCAAGGACCCTGCTTCGTTGAAGAACTTCAAGGAAGGCGAGTCGGTTTCCGCTATCTTCGACACGATCGAAGGGAAGCCGACAGTGATTGACCTACGGCACAAGTAAGGCAAGGCGCGGTGGCACACGGCAAATGGCCGGAACGGCATTTCCCGGGGCCACGCCGGTGACCGGAGCATGCAGGCGATCGCCCGCAAAACGTGCTTGGCGCGTCCTAGAGGATTCGAACCTCTGACCGCTCGCTTAGAAGGCGAGTGCTCTATCCAACTGAGCTAAGGACGCGAAGGCGTGCATTCTACCGCAGCGCCGGCCCGCAGTGCGGATCGGAGGCGTTCAGGAAGCCAGGCGCTCGTTCGCGCGGGTGACGTAGCGGCCCGCCGCCGACGCATGGTTGCCGGCAACCGGGTGCATCGATACGCCGTTGCGGCCTTTGAGCTTGGCGTCATACAAGGCGCGGTCGGCGCGGCGCATCAGCGCGTCGGCGCCCTCCCCGGGGTTGCGCGTGGCAAGGCCGATGCTGACGGTGTAAGCGATTGCATCCGGCTCGGAAGGACAAGGGCTCGCGCGCACGGCGGTCGCCAGCCGCATGCAGGCCAGCCGGCCATTTTCCATCACGGTATCGGGCATGACGATGGCAAACTCTTCGCCGCCGAGTCGCCCGAGCACGTCGTGCGGGCCGCTGGTACGCCGCAGCAGCCCGGCGAAGTGGCGCAGCACGCTGTCGCCGGCCAGGTGGCCGTAGACATCGTTGATCGCCTTGAAGTGGTCCAGGTCCACAAAGGCCACGGTCAACGGCTTGCGCTGGCGCTCGGCCTGCAGGCAGGCTTGCTCCAGCGCTTCCCAGAAGGCGCCGCGCAGCAGCACGTCGGTCAGGTCGTCATGCCGCGCGCGCCGCTCCAGCATGCGCCGCAACCGGTCATGCGCCATCAGCGCAAAGCTGACCGAGAGGCCAACCAGCGCAAAGACGTTGAGCATGGCCAGTTCGCCGTCCCACGGCAATGGCCGCGGCCAGGCGCCGCCCTGCACCAGCGCGGCAACCGGCAAGGCCATGGTCCATGCATTGGTCGCGGCCACGGCAAGGGCAATCAGCACCAGCGAAGCGGCAGCCAGGCGCCCGACGCCGCGGGAAGTCCGCACCGATGGGCCGATGCTGCGGGTCACGTCGAGCAGCAAGCCGATATGGCATGCCGTCAGCAGCGGCGCCATCTGCAGCCCTGCCAGCGGCGCATCGGGGATGCCGGCTGCCACCAACTGCCATGCCACGCCGACAGCGGCAGCCAGGCAGGTTCCCAGTAGGAGCCCGGTCTTGCCGGAGCGACCAGCAAAATGACGCGCCCCGATCGCCATCAAGGCGAACGCAGCCAGCAACGCGAGATCGGTTGCGTCCGGCACCAGCCACGCGGGGCGCGCGTCCTGCACCGCAGCCAGCACCGAGCCGATCGCCGCGGCGGCATTGCCCAGTGCCCATGACGTCAGGCCACTGCGGCCCATGCCCGCGGATCGACGCAATACGACGCAAACCACCGCCATCTGCACGGCAAACAGCCCTGCGATGAGCACCACAATATGCGACTGAAACATCTTCATTCCCGTCCAAGGCGACCAACGGCGCCCCGCCAGGCGCCGCCTTTCCCCTTTTTATGCCGGTCCTGTGCCGGACCGTTGTCATCGATTGCCGCATATCCTGTGTCGGGCCGCCGTGGCGTTGCCAGCGGCAAAGCCAACGCGCCGAGGCGCTCGCCAGGACAGGGAGCGCCGTTCTTGTTATGGTGATCAGGCCAGTCCGGAAGGAATCTGCAAACCGGCATTCCCGACATCACGCCGGTCGGACTAAGAGCGGTGTGCGGATTATCGCAGCGCGCAAACCCAAGTCAAGCCAAAGTGTCCCCCGCCAAAAGGGGGAGCGCGCCCGCGGAACGGCTCGCGCACCGCGATGTGCCGGATACGCCAGATTGACCGGCCCTGCCGGCGCGCGCTACAATGCTCGGCTTCGGGGCGTAGCGCAGCCTGGTAGCGCATCTGATTTGGGATCAGAGGGTCGCATGTTCGAATCATGTCGCCCCGACCAGTTTTAAGTTTGGCTTCAAGGAACACGGCCTGGACAGCAATGTCCAGGCCGTTTTTCTTTCTGCCCGCCCCAGCGCGACTGCGTCGGACCCGCTCACCACCGCGGCATCATGTCGGGCCAGAGCAGTGCGGCCGCGATCAGCAGCAGCACCACTGCCGCCAGCACAAGGCCGCGGCTGGCACTGTCGTGTTGCTTGTCGACCTGAGGCTGCCAGCCCGGGCCGCCGTCCCGTTGTGGCGATACGGGCGCTGTCGGCGCCGCATTGGCCGGGGAGGCCGCCGCGCCGTGCACGACAGTCCGCGGCACATAGTCCGGCTGCGCCAGCAGGAAGCCCATCGGCGTGGCCTGCCCTACCGCTCCCATCTGCTGGAAGAGGAGCTTGGACAGCGCCAGGCAGTCGTCCAGCGCGATTTGCGGTCGCGGCCGGAAGATGCGCAGGTGTTCGCACAGCGTATCGAGCTTGTGGTTGGGAGCATGGAAATACTGGGACCAGCGCACCTGGCGCACCGAGCAGCGCCAATGCTTGCGCTGTACCTCGGGCAGCACCTTTTCCAGCATGCGCACATTGAATTCGGCCCCATGGGCGACCAGCACGTCAGCATCCTCGACGATGGCACGGATCGCACCGACATCGAAGCGCTGCCCGCGCAGCATTTCGGCGGTCAGGCCGTGCATGCCGGTAGCGGCCTCGCTGATCGGCACGGTGGGCTCCTGCGAACCGTAGTAGTCAGTGATTTCGCGCACGAGACTGCCCGCCCTCGGCGCTACTTCGACAAGCAGCAGGCCGATGCTGACAGGCTCGTCCACTGGCGTGAGCCCGGTTGTCTCGGTACTGACGATTGCGACCCGCATGGGCACTCCGGTGTAGCCGTCCGCAAGGCACGTTGGCGGCGGCCGCTATGGTCGTTTGCCTCTAGCGTAGTGCGGGGGTGCCAAACGTCATATCAACCAGATGGGCTAGCCGGAGGCGCCATCGGTTGGAGATGGCCGGCGCCTCGGCACCAGGCCGGCCATCTCAGGCCTGCTGCGGGTCGGTGGAATCGCCGCGGCGCCGCTCGAGATTCACGTACACATCCGCCGCGACCAGCCCGAACAGTGCGTGGGCGAACAGGCTTTCCCACCCGCGCGCCTCGTCGAACCAGTTGAAATAGCTGCCGAACACATAAAAATTGACCAGGTAGACCACCACGCCGAACACGATGCCGACCAGCGACGCCAACCCCATGCTGGAATCGAGACGGAATGAGGACAGGATCATCGCCAGCACTGCCGAAAGTATGATCGACAGCGCAAAATGAACCGTGCCGGCCGACAGCACCACGGTCCAGTTGAAGGCATCGGCGGAAAGCGCTTCGCGGCCGAGGATAATGGCCGCCACCATCTTCACCGTGCCCCAGGCGCCCTGGTACAGCAGGAAGCGCGCCGTCAGCAGCTCAAGCACCATATACACTGCACCGGCGATCAGCCCGGCCACCACGGCGGCCCGCCAGTCCGGAGTGCAGCGGACGAAGCGGTGCGAGTCCAGATGGAGTTCCATGGCAGTCTCCTTGCGAGATTCCGGCCCCGCTGACTCCCGGCGGCCGTACGAGTTAGTTCTAGCTCATACGAGGCAAATACCAAGGCATGCCGGATACGCGAAGCGCTTCTTACATCACCTGACATGGCATGGACCATGCGCTGCACAATGCGCAGTTGTCCCACGGCTTCCCCATGTTCGCAGGGGCAATGCTGCAACTGCGTACGTGATACAATATGCGAGCAAGTAGCCCCGGGGTGTCCGTGCATCCCTGTAACCGGGCGTTCTCACCAGCGCGCTCTCGCGAGCGCTCAGCAGCAGCCGGCGCGGCCATCCGCGGCGACACCAGAACTGGCGAACCACCGGGTACACCTGCCCGCCCTGCTCCGCGTAGCGAACGGCCACCCAGGCCGTCACCGGCAGTGTCCACGCCAGGCAATCCGTGCCCGCCTGGCCGGGGCGCGACCGGCATGGATCGAGTATCTGGCGCCACGCGTGGCGCCGCGCGGCATCGTCCGCGTGCGCCTGCCCCGAACGACTTCATTGGCGCGGTTCGCCAGCCTGGCGAATGTGCGCCGGTTCGCGCCGTGCCCTCGGGCCGGACGAACCGGACCGGAATTTTTGATAACGCAACCATGCAGCCTTCGCGGGCTGCCGAAAAGGAAAGCAGATTGGCTAAGGAAGAACTCATTGAATTTGGCGGCGTGGTGTCGGAAGCCCTGCCCGACAACCGCTATCGTGTCACGCTGGAAAACGGCGTGGAAATCTGGGCATACGCTTCGGGCAAGATGCAGAAGCACCGCATCCGCATCCTGGCCGGCGACCGCGTCACCCTGGAAATGTCGCCCTACGACCTGACCAAGGGCCGCATCAACTTCCGCCACAAGTCCTGAGTCTTCGCACGGCCGGAGCCCGCCGCTCCTGCCGCACAAGTGAATTCCGGGGCGTTGCCGACGCGCTGTCATGGAGCTGACACCGCGCCCGGACACACTTGCGGGCTGCCCGACGGGCGGCCCGACTTCGTTTACGGCAATTCGTGGCACCAGCCATCCGCTTGCGCTGGTCGGGCAGCTTCACCATACTCGAAGCATCACCCTCGCCACACCCGACATGAACCTGATCCTCTGGCGCCACGCCGAAGCCGAAGACCTCCCCGACGCCCTCAGCCTGAGCCGCCATGCCGACATGCAGCGGCCCCTGACGCGCCGCGGCCGCAAGCAGGCGGAGGCGTCCGCCAAATGGCTGCGTGCGCACCTGCCATCGGACACGCGCGTGCTGTGCAGCCCCTCCGTACGCACCCGCGAAACCGCGGCGGCGTTGACGGGCAACGCGCAGATCGTCGAGGAGCTGGCCCCCGGCGCCGACGTCAGCGCGGTGCTGGCCGCGGTGCAATGGCCCGAACGCACCGAGCACGTGGTGGTCGTCGGGCACCAGCCATGGATCGGCCGCGTCGCCAGCCTGCTTCTGGCCGGCAACGAGATGGACTGGAGCGTGCGCAAGGCAGGCATCTGGTGGCTGACTGGACGGACCCGCGAAAGCGAGGCACAGACCGTGCTGCGCGCGGTTATCAATCCCGAATTTCTCTGACGCGGCCCAGATATTTCCGACTTCGCCATTGCAGCCGGCACGCATGAGCCGGCTGCAGCTTCTGGCATGGCCGGCATGGTCGCGCCCGGCAAAAATCCGAAATAGCTGATGGCAGCCGCATTCTCCGCTCCCTAGAGTCGCTACGGCGCAGCCCTCTGGCCGCGCCGCCCTCGCCATGCCAGGCATGGGCTTCGACCACAGGTGTCACGGAGATTTCCATGGATTGCCCGTCGGACCCCCATCTTCCCCGCCAACCCGCCGGCGCGCCGGCAGAACCATCCCCCGAAGCTGGCCGGTCGCGCAACGGCGCCACCGGCACCAGCACCTCGCCGGACGTCACGGAAGCGTCATCGCCAGGTCACGGCAATGTCACCGCGGCTCACTACATTGCATCGCAACAGTTTCGTCACCAAAAGGACATACTGATGCGAGACCTCCCCACGCCGACCCAGCCGCTTTTTGACTCTTTGCCCAATGGCCTTGCCGGCCAGACGGCGCGGAGCCGTCTTCATCGCCAATCGGATAAGGCAAGTGAGTCGCCTGCTCTCAGCGTGGCGTGGGCGCGCCACCAGGACGAAGTAGTCGAGGCGCAGCGCCTGCGCTACAAGGTGTTCGCCGAGGAGATGGGCGCACGCCTGACGTCTTCGGTGCCGGAGCTGGACATCGACATGTTCGATGGCTACTGCGACCACCTGATCGTGCGCGACATGGCCACGCTGCGCGTGGTCGGCACCTATCGCGTGCTGCCGCCGCACCAGGCCAAGCGCCTGGGCTGCCTCTACGCGGAATCGGAATTCGACCTGGTGCGCCTGTCCCACCTGCGCCCCAAGATGCTGGAACTGGGCCGCTCCTGCGTGCACCGCGACTATCGCTCGGGCAGCGTCATCATGGCGCTGTGGGGCGGGCTGGGCGAGTACCTGCAGCGCTGGGGCATCGAGTCGATGCTGGGCTGCGCCAGCGTGCCGATGAGCGACGGCGGCCACTATGCGGCCAGCCTGCACCGGTTGTTCAGCGAGCGCTACCTGGCACCGATCGAATACCATGCCTTCCCGCGCCTGCCGCTGCCGGTCGAGGACCTGAACCAGCAGCTCGAGGTCGAGCCGCCCGCGCTGATCAAGGGCTACCTGCGCCTCGGGGCAAAGATCTGCGGCCAGCCGGCCTGGGATCCGGATTTCAACGTGGCCGACTTCCTGACGCTGCTGCGCGTGAACGACATGAACCCGCGCTACGCCCGCCACTTCCTCGGCCTGAACCAGGCCGTATGATCGGGGCCGCCCGAGCGGCGGCCCCTTCTTCCGCGCTCAGCCGTTGGTCAGTCGTAGACGACCTTGTAGCGCTTGCCGATCCGCTGCCATTCGTCGGCCTCCTGCGCGAGGCTGTATTCGATCAGTGGATTGGCCTCGATCCACATCTTGGGCAGGCGCACCTCGAAGCCCTCGTCGAGCGCCTCGGCGAGCTGGCTGACGCGGATATCGGGCGAGCCGACGTCCGAACGGCGCCGGCACAGCACGAAGGCCAGGCGCAGGCTGAACAGCATGCGCCAGTCGACGAACTTGCCGCTGCCCGACAGCTTGCCAAGCTTGCCCGCATGCCCCAGCAGCAGCGTGGCCAGCCGCGCCTGGTCGGTCTTGGAAAAGCCCGGCATGTCCGCATGCGTGGCGATATACGCCGAATGCTTGTGGTAGCCGCTGTGCGAGATCGACATGCCGATCTCATGCAGACTCGCAGCCCAGCCCAGCAGCGCCAGGTTGTCATCGCGCCGTTCGTTGGCGGGATCCGGGAACTGGGACAGCAGCGCCTGCGAGGTACCGCGCACGCGCCCCGCCTGGGCACGGTCGACGCCGTAGCGGCGCATGAACTGGTCGACCGTGACGGTGCGCATGTCCTCATGGTGGCTGCGCCCCAGCAGGTCGTAGAGCACGCCCAGGCGCAACGCGCCGTCGGTGACGTCCATGCGGTCGATGTCGAGCTCGGCGAACACGCCCAGCATGATCGACAACCCGCCCGGCAGCACCGGGATGCGGTCCGCCTTCAGCCCGGTAAGCTTGACGCGGTTGGTGTTCTCGGCCTTGATCAGCGCGCGCTTGAGCCGCTCCAGCCCTTCGCGCGTGATGCCGTGGTCGGCCGGGTTGTCGTTCATGCCGTTGAGCTCGATCAGCTCGGCCAGCGCGCGCGCCGTACCGGACGAACCGACCGCCTGCTGCCAGCCGGCGGCGCGGTACTGGCGCACCAGCACCTGGATCTCGCGGCGCGCGGCCAGCTCGGCCTGCTTCATCGCGTATTCGTCGACGTTGCCGCTGGGGAAGAACTGCCGGCTATGCGATACGCAGCCGATGTACAGGCTTTCCATCAGCTTGGACTGGTAGCCGCTGCCAATGATGAATTCGGTCGAGCCGCCGCCGATGTCCACCACCAGCCGGTTGCCCTGGCAGGCCGGCGCATCGTGCGAGGCGCCCAGGTAGATCAGCCGCGCTTCTTCGCGCCCGGCGATGACTTCGATCGGGAAGCCGAGCGCGTTCTCGGCCTCGATCAGGAACTCGGATGCATTCTTGGCGACGCGCAGCGTATTGGTGGCGACCGCACGCACCTGGTCGGGCGCAAAGTCGCGCAGGCGGTCGCCGAAGCGCCGCAGCGCATCGATGCCGCGCCGGCGCGCGGGCTGGTCCAGGTACTTGTCGGGCGTCAGGCCAGCCGCCAGCCGCACAGGCTCACGCAGGGCGTCGACCTGGAAGATCTGGCTCGCGGTGCCATTGGCCGTGGTGGTCTCGTCCACCCGCCCGATCATCAGGCGGAAACTGTTCGAGCCCATGTCGACGGCGGCGAGCAGGCGTGGAGTGTTGTTCATCGTGTGCTAGAGAGCTGGTTCGCGTTCGTGTTGCGTGGCCCGGTCCAGGCTAGGTGTCCCGCCGCCGGCGCACGCGCCCCGCAAAAATATGTCCGTGTCATGTCCGCCTCATGACAAAATCAAACTGTCATAAAAGTGACACGATTTTATGAAAAAGTCGCCACATTACCAAAAGAAGGTCATGACCATGTCGACGACGCCGTCCAGCACGCTGCTCAACCGCGAGCTGGGCATCCTGGAATTCAATGCCCGCGTGTTGGCGCAAGCCGCGGACCCCAAGGTACCGCTGCTGGAGAGGTTGAAGTTTATCTGCATCGTGTCCAGCAATCTGGACGAGTTCTTTGAAATCCGCATGGCGGGCCTGAAGGAACAGATGCGCGACAACGCTTCGGGGCTGACGCCGGACGGTTTGTCCTTCCAGCAGACTTACCAGCTTGTCACCGAGCGCACGCAGCGGCTTGTGGCTTCGCAGTATGACATGCTGCAGAACACCATTTTTCCACTACTTGAAAAAGAAGGTGTCTTTTTCCACCTGACCACGACCTGGACCGACGCGCAGCGCGAATGGGCGCGCGAGTTCTTCCAGCGCGAGCTGGCGCCGGTGCTGACGCCGATCGCGCTGGACCCCGCCCACCCCTTCCCGCGCGTGCTCAACAAGAGCCTGAACTTCGTGGTCGAGCTGTCCGGCAAGGATGCCTTCGGCCGCGAGGCCGACCTTGCCATCGTGCAGGCGCCGCGCGCGCTGCCGCGCGTGGTGAAGATGCCGGAGAAGCTGTCGGGCTACCCGTTCGGCTTCGTGATGCTGTCGTCGTTCATGCAGGGCTTTGTGCATGAGTTGTTCCCGGCGATCGCGGTGCACGGCTGCTACCAGTTCCGCGTCACGCGCAATTCCGATCTGTTCGTTTCCGAGGACGAGATCACCGACCTGCGCGAAGCGCTGCAGGGCGAACTGCCGACGCGTCATTTCGGCGACACGGTGCGGCTGGAGGTGTCCTCCGATACGCCGACGCCGCTGGCGCGCCGGCTGTTGCTGGAATCGGGCCTGAGCGAGCAGGACCTGTACCGTGTCTCCGGCCCGGTGAACCTGGCGCGGCTGATGCAGATCCCCGACATGGTCGATCGCCCCGCCCTCAAGTACCCGCCCTATGTGCCGGCGCCGGTGAAGGCGTTTGCCACGGGGGCCTCGATGTTCGACGTGATGCGCCAGCAGGACGTGCTGCTGCACCACCCGTACGAGAGCTTCAGCTCGGTGCTCGACCTGCTGCAGCTGGCCGCCGCCGATCCCAACGTGGTCGCGATCAAGCAGACCGTGTACCGCACCGGCAACGAGTCGCTGGTGATGGAAGCGCTGATGACCGCCGCGCGCAACGGCAAGGAAGTCACCGTGGTGGTGGAGCTGCTCGCGCGCTTCGACGAAGAGACCAATATCAACTGGGCCGAGCGGCTGGAATCGGCCGGCGCGCACGTGATCTATGGCGTGGTCGGCCACAAGTGCCACGCCAAGATGCTGCTGATCGTGCGCCGCGAGCCAACCGGTCCCAAGGCCAAGCAGGTCAAGCTGCGCCGCTACGCGCACCTGGGCACGGGCAACTACCATCCGCGCACCGCACGCCTCTATACCGACTTCGGGCTGCTGACCGCCGACGAGGCGATCTGCGAAGACGTGCACCACGTGTTCCAGCTGCTGACCGGCACCGCCGGCACGATCCGGCTGAACCACCTGTGGCAATCTCCGTTCACCATGCAGACCAACCTGGTCGAGCATATCCGCGCCGAGGCCCGCAACGCGCGCGCCGGCAAGCCGGCCCGGATCATCGCCAAGATGAATGCGCTGCTGGAGGCGTCGATCATCGACGAGCTGTACAAGGCCTCGCGCGCGGGCGTGAAGATCGACCTGATCGTGCGCGGCGTCTGCGCGCTGATGCCAGGCGTGCCGGGCATGTCCGAGAACATCTCGGTGCGGTCGATCGTCGGGCGGTTCCTGGAACACCATCGCGTCTATTATTTCCGCGCGGGCGGCGAAGAGGTGCTGTACCTGTCCAGCGCCGACTGGATGGATCGCAACCTGTTCCGCCGCGTCGAGGTAGCCTTCCCAGTGCTGGACAAGGCGCTGAAGGCGCGCGTGATCAAGGAAAGCCTGCAGGTGCACCTGCGCGACAATGCTTCCGCGTGGATCATGCAGCCGGACGGCAACTACGTGCGCAAGCAGACGCGCTCCAGGCATCCGCGCGTCAGCCAGAACGACATGCTGGCGATGTTCGGCGGCAATCCGTGAATGCTGCCTGAAAAGCAACAAGCCCCGTCATGGCGGCCGCCAGGCGGGGCTTGTTGCTTTGGTGGACCGGCGAGGCAGTCCGCTCAGGCGGCCCGGCGCGAAGAATCCGGCGCCTGCGGCGATGCCGGCACGGCGGCGGCCGCGTCGCTCAGGCTGCGCACGCTGCGCTCCAGCGGGAAGATGATGCGGAACACGCTGCCGCGCCCTTCCTCGCTGGTCACGCGCAGGTCGGCATGGTGGCGCGACAGCACATGCTTGACGATGGCCAGGCCCAGCCCGGTGCCGCCGGTATCGCGCGAACGGCTGCGGTCGACGCGGTAGAAGCGCTCGGTCAGCCGCGGGATATGCTCGGCGGCGATGCCAAGCCCGGTGTCGGCCACGGAGAACACGGCATGGCCCTCTTCCCAGCCCAGCCGCAACGAGATGCGCCCGCCGTCCGGCGTGTAGCGCACTGCGTTGGACACCAGGTTGCCCAGCGCCGACAACAGCTCGGTCTCCGCGCCGCGGAATCCCACCGTGGGGTCGATCTCGGCCGTAATCCTGTGCCGGCCTTGCGACAGCGCTTCGGCATCATGCATCAGGTGCGCAACCATTGCCTGCACGGCGACCATGTCGTTACCCGGCGGCTGCGCATCGCTTTCAAGTTTTGCCAGCGCCAGCAGGTCTTCGACGATGCTCTGCATGCGCATCGACTGCACCAGCATCATGTCGACATAGCGGCGGCGATCGTCGTCCGACACCGGCAGGTCGCGCACGGTTTCCAGGAAACCGGTTAGCACCGTCAGCGGCGTCTTGAGTTCATGCGAAACGTTGGCAACGAAGTCGCGGCGCATCGCCTCGGTGTTTTCCAGCTTGGTGATGTCCTGCGTGATCACCAACTTGCGGTTGTCGCCGTAGGGCAGGATCTGGACCGCGATCACGCTGTGCTTGTGTGTGCCCATGTCGCGCATCACCAGCGGATCGTCGAAGCGCTGCCGCGTCAGGTAGCCGACGAATTCGGGCCGGCGGATCAGGTGCGTGATGCGCTGGCGCACGTCGCGGCGCGCGTTCAGGCCGAAGTGCTGCTCGGCCACGTCGTTGCACCATTCGATCTGGTCGGCATCGTCCAGCATCAGCACGCCGTTGGGCGAGGCCTGGATCGCCTGGATAAAGCGGGTGTGCTGCTGCTCGACCTGCAGTACCTGCGTGCGCCAGCGCTTGACCAGACGGTGCAGCCGGTAATACACCTCGCCCCACAGGCCCACGGCGCTCGGGATCTCGCCGTAGACGGGCGCGTCGAGCACTTTCCACAGGCGGTTGATCTGGTACAGGTAGAAGCAAAGCAGCCCGAACAGCACCGCACAGGCCAGTGCCAGCGCGGCGAGCGGACCGAGGGCCAGGTAAACGCCGGCGGCTACCACCACCAGGCTGATCAGGATGGCCGCGGAACGGGCCCAGATGACGTTCATGCGCAGGGTTCAGGCTAGCGGCCGGCATCGGCCGCATGGGTTGCGACGGAGTGTGCCACGATTTCGCCGCGCCCTGCCAGCAGCGTGGGGAGTAGCACGGGGCGAATGGCGTCGCCCCGTGCCAGCCCGGCCTGTCAGGCGCCGGGGGCGCGCGCGAGGCGGTAGCCGCTGCCGCGCACGGTTTCGATCATATTGCTGTAGCCGCCCGGGGTCAGCGCTGCGCGCAGGCGCTTGATGTGCACGTCGACGGTGCGCTCTTCGACAAAGACATGGTCGCCCCAGACCTGGTCGAGCAGCTGCGAACGGCTGTGCACGCGCTCCGGATGGGTCATCAGGAAGTGCAGCAGGCGAAACTCGGTCGGGCCCAGGTCCAGCTTGATCGGGCCGCTGTCGTCCTCGCCGGTGACACGATGCGTGGCCGGGTCCAGCCGCAGGCCATTGATCGCCACCACGTCATCGGTCAGCTGCGGCGCGCGGCGGCGCAGCACGGCCTTGATGCGGGCCAGCAACTCCTTGGGCGAAAACGGCTTGGTGACGTAGTCGTCGGCACCGGCTTCCAGGCCCATCACCTTGTCCTGCTCCTCGCCGCGGGCGGTCAGCATGATGATCGGGATCTGGCGGGTACGGTCGTTGGCCCGCAACTCCTTGGCGAAGGTTGCACCCGACTTGCCCGGGAGCATCCAGTCCAGCAGCACCAGGTCGGGCAGCACGTCGCTCATCAGCGACAGCGCCTGCTCGGCGTTATAGGCCCGGATCGGATAGTGCCCCGCGTGCTGCAGGTTGACAGCGATCAGTTCTGCGATCGCCGGTTCGTCTTCGACAACGAGAATACTGCTCGGCATGTGTATCGTTCTCCGCAATCAGGCGGGTCAGCTCAGGGCTTCGCGCTCCATGTCCTCGCGCGAGACATGGCGGACGTCCGTCCCCTTGACAATGTAAATGATAAATTCCGCGATATTTTTGGCGTGGTCGCCGATGCGCTCCACCGCCTTGGCGATAAAGAGGAAATCCAGCGCGACCGAGATCGTGCGCGGGTCTTCCATCATGTACGTGATGAGCTTGCGCACGAAGCCGCGGAATTCCTCGTCGATCGCCTTGTCGTCCTTGACGATGCGCGCGGCCGCCACGGTATCCAGGCGGGCAAAGGCATCCAGCGCCTGGCGCAGCAGCGAGATCGCCATCTCGCCCGACAGCTTCACCTCGGCGTAGTTGATGCTGTGCGCCGACGCGTCTTCCATGATGTGCTTGGTGCGCTTGGCGATCTTCTCCGCCTCGTCGCCGGCACGCTCCAGGTTGGTGATGGTCTTGGAAATGGCCATCACCAGGCGCAGGTCGCGCGCGGTCGGCTGGCGCCGGGCGATGATATTGCCGCAATCGGCATCGATCTCGACTTCCAGCGCGTTGAGCTGCTGCTCGCGTGCAATGACCTGGTCGGCCAGGTCGGCGTCGAAGTCGGCCAGCGCGCGCATGGCAACTTCGATCTGCGACTCGACCAGCCCGCCCATCTGCAGCAGCTTGGTATTGATCGCGTTGAGGTCGGCGTCGAACTGGGTCGAAAGGTGCTTGTCTGGCATGGGTTTCTCCTGGCCGCTGTTGGTATGCTACGCCCTGCGGTGACGATCGGGCTAATCAACCGAAGCGGCCGGTAATGTAGTCTTCCGTTTCCTTGCGGTGCGGCTTGATGAAGATCTTCTCGGTCTCGCCGAACTCGATCAGCTCGCCCAGGTACATGTAGGCGGTGTAGTCGGAGCAGCGCGCGGCCTGCTGCATGTTGTGGGTCACGATCACCACCGTGTACTCGTCCTTCAGCTCGGCGATCAGCTCTTCGATGCGGCCGGTGGAGATCGGGTCCAGTGCCGAGCACGGCTCGTCGAGCAGCAGCACTTCGGGGCGGATGGCGATGCCGCGCGCGATGCACAGGCGCTGCTGCTGGCCGCCGGACAGGCCGTAGCCCGACTGGTTCAGCTTGTCCTTGGCTTCGTTCCACAGCGCGGCCTTGGTCAGCGCCCATTCCACGCGGTCATCCATCTCCGAGCGCGACAGCTTCTCGAACAGGCGCACGCCGAAGGCGATGTTGTCGTAGATCGACATCGGGAACGGCGTCGGCTTCTGGAACACCATGCCGACCTTGGCGCGCAGCAGGGCGATGTCCTGCCTGGCGGTCAGCAGGTTGTCGCCGTCCATGTTGATCTCGCCCTCGGCACGCTGCTCGGGATAAAGCGCATACATCTTGTTGAAGGTGCGCAGCAGCGTCGACTTGCCGCAGCCCGAGGGGCCGATGAAAGCCGTGACCTTGCGGTCGGGGATCGACATGTTGATGTTCTTCAGCGCATGGAACTGGCCGTAGTAGAAGTTCAGGTTGCGCACGTCGATCTTGGCGCGTACCGAATCAGGAATGTCGATGACGGTGGAGGTCATTGCGTTCTCTCGCTTGCAGTCAGCTTGCAGTCTTCAGGGCGAAACGTGGGATGGTCGTCCCGCCGCTTATTTCTTCTGGAACAGGATGCGCGCCAGGATGTTCAGGGCCAGCACGCCGATCGTAATCAGGAACACACCCGCCCAGGCCAGTTGCTGCCATTCGGTGAACGGGCTCATGGCGAAGCGGAAGATGGTCACCGGCAGGTTGGCCATCGGCTTGTTCAGGTCGGAGGTCCAGAACTGGTTGGACAGCGCGGTGAACAGCAGCGGCGCGGTTTCACCGGCAATACGAGCCACCGCCAGCAATACGCCCGTCACAATGCCGGCGTACGATGACTTCACCGTGATCGACAGCACCATCTTCCACTTGGGCGTGCCCAGGGCGAAGGCGGCCTCGCGCAGTGCGTTGGGCACCAGGTTCAGCATGTTCTCGGTGGTGCGCACCACGATCGGTACCTGCAGCAGCGCCAGCGCGCAGATGCCGGCCCAACCCGAGAAGTGGCCCATGCGGGTCACCACCAGCGCGTAGACAAAGAGGCCGATCACGATCGACGGCGCCGACAGCAAGATGTCGTTGATGAACCGGATAATGCTGGCGAGCGGCGAGCGCTGGCCATACTCGGCCAGGTAGATGCCGGCCAGAATGCCGAGCGGCGTGCCGAACAGTGTGGCCACGCCCACCATCACGAAGCTGCCGAAGATGGCGTTGGCCAGGCCGCCGCCGGCGGTGTTGGGTGCCGGCGTCATCTGCGTGAACAGGTCCAGCGACAGGCCGCCCACGCCCAGCGTGACGGTGGTCCACAGGATCCACGCCAGCCAGAACAGCCCGAAGCCCATCGCCACCAGCGAAGCGGTCAGCGCATACAGGTTGACGCGGCGGCGGCGGGCCTGCAGGCGCGCGCGCACGGCATCGGCATCGGGACGGACGGCGGGGATCGATACGGAAGACACAGCCTGGCTCGCTTGGGTCATTTGGCTCATTTGGCGCCCTCATTCTTGGCGAGTCGCAGCAGCAGCAGCTTTGACAACGCCAGCACCACGAAGGTAATGAAGAACAGGATCAGGCCCAGCTCCATCAGCGCGGCCGTATGCAGGCCGGCGCCGGCTTCGGCGAACTCGTTGGCGAGCGCCGAGGTGATGCTGTTGCCCGGCGAGAACAGCGAGGCGCTGTCCAGCAGGTTGGTATTGCCGATCACGAAGGTGACAGCCATGGTCTCGCCCAGCGCGCGGCCCAGGCCCAGCATCACGCCGCCGATGACGCCGGCGCGGGTGTAGGGCAGCACCACGTTCCACATCACTTCCCAGGTGGTGCAGCCCACGCCGTAGGCGGATTCCTTGAGCAGCACGGGGGTGACTTCGAACACGTCGCGCATCACCGAGGCGATGTACGGGATGATCATGATCGCCAGGATCACGCCCGCGCACAGCAGGCCGATACCCAGCGGCGCGCCCTGGAACAGCTTGCCGATCACCGGCAGCTGGCCCACAGTGGCCGCCAGGGGCTTCTGGAAATACTCGCCGAAGATCGGCGCGAACACGAGCAGGCCCCACATGCCGTACACGATCGACGGCACCGCGGCGAGCAGCTCGATGGCGGTGCCGAGCGGACGGCGCAGCCAGGCGGGCGACAGCTCGGTCAGGAACAGGGCGATGCCGAAGCTAACCGGCACCGCGATGATCAGCGCGATCAGCGAGGTCACGATGGTGCCGTAGATGGGCACCAGCGCGCCGTAGACATCGGCAGGAGGATTCCACTCCGCGGACCACAGGAAGCGCGCGCCGAAGGCCTCGATCGAGGGCCAGGCGCTGATCGCCAGCGAGACGATGATGCCGCCCAGCAGCAGCAGCGTCACGATGGCGGCGCCGCGGGTCAGGCCGCCGAACAGGATGTCGCCGAGCCGGCTCGGAGGCTGGACGCCGCGGGTGTCGGAGGGGATAGTCGCCATGTCGGAGAATTCAGGGTGGATCGCCGCTCCCGCCTGGGCGGGAGCGCGGTGTCGGGGCGGGAGTCAGGCTGCCCGACACCGGCCCCGCGCGAGCGCGGGGCCGGCGATACCGTCAGATCAGTACAGCGCCTTGCCCGAGGCGTCCTTCACGCTGGTCTTCCAGGTCGAGCGGATCTGGTTGACCACGCTCTCCGGCAGCGGCACGTAGTCCAGGTCGGCGGCCATGTTGGCGCCGCTCTTGTAGGCCCAGTCGAAGAACTTCAGCACTTCCGCGCCCTGCGCCGGCTTTTCCTGGTTCTTGTGCACCAGGATGAAGGTGGCGCCGGCGATCGGCCATGCATCCTTGCCCGGCTGGTTGGTCAGGATCTGGTAGTAGCTCTTGCTCCAGTCCGCGCCGGCAGCGGCGGCCTTGAAGGCATCATCGCCAGGCTTGACCACGGCACCCGACGCGTTCTTCATGTTCACGTGGGTCATCTTGTTCTGCTTGGCGTAGGCGTACTCGACGTAGCCGATGGCGCCGTTCAGGCGCTGCACGAAAGCGGCCACGCCCTCGTTGCCCTTGCCGCCGGTGCCGCCGCCCGGCCAGTTGACCGTGGTGCCCTCGCCCACCGAGCCCTTCCAGTCAGCGCTGACCTTGGACAGGTAGTTGGTGAAGATGAAGGTGGTGCCCGAACCGTCGGCGCGGCGCACCGGCAGGATGTCCTGGCTCGGCAGCTTGGCTTGCGGGTTCAGCGCCTTGATGGCGGGGTCGTCCCACTTCTTGATCTTGCCCAGGTAGATATTGGCCAGCACCTCGCCGGTGATGGTCAGCTCGCCCGGCTTCACGCCTTGCAGGTTGATCACCGGCACCACGCCGCCGATCACCGTCGGGAACTGGACCAGGCCCTGCTTGTTCAGTTCCTCGTCCTTCAGCGGCGCGTCCGAGGCACCGAAATCGACCGTCTTGGCACCGATCTGCTTGATGCCGCCCGACGAGCCGATGGATTGATAGTTGACCTTGTTGCCCGTTGCTTTGTTGTATGCGTCGGCCCACTTGGAATACACGGGCGCCGGGAAGGAAGCGCCTGCACCGGTAATTTCCGCCGCGAACGCAGTACCCGCTACGACCATCGAAACGATGCCTGCCACGGCAGTCTTGACCAGCTTCATATGTCCTCCAGAGAACATTGGTTGGGAATGACAAATTTTTGACAAGACGAACTGTATGCTCCCCATATGACAATTCCGTGACATCTTTAAATCTTCTTGAAAGCCGCTGCCAGCTTAGGTTTCAACGCGCCCTCGATCTCTCATGGGGGTGCAATGTGACGGCGGTTAATTGCAGAATACCCAGAAAAAACGCCGGGATGAACCCGGCGTTTGCGTCACCGCTGCGGCGGATCAGGCGCTCAGCGCATCAGCCAGCGTCTTCGCGGCGCGCTCGGCCATCTCGGCCTGTTCAGCCTCTACCATCACCCGTACCACCGGCTCGGTGCCGGAGGCGCGGATCAGCACCCGGCCACGGCCTTCGAGGGCCGGCTCGACCTTGGCGCGCGCGGCTTGCAGGCCAGCGTGCGACTGCCAGTCGAAGCCCTTCTGCACACGCACGTTGATCAGTGTCTGCGGGAACAGCGAGACGCCATCCAGCAGCTGCGCCAGCGTCTTGCCGCTGCGGCGCAGTGCCGCCAGAACCTGCAGCGCCGAGACGATGCCGTCGCCAGTGCTGTGGCGATCGAGGCACAGCAGGTGGCCGGAGCCCTCGCCACCCAGCGTCCACTTGCGCTTATTCAGCTCTTCCAGCACGTAGCGGTCGCCGACCTTGGCGCGCACGAATTCCACGCCTTGGCGCTGCAGCGCCAGTTCCACCGCCATATTGGTCATCAGCGTGCCCACTGCGCCGGGCACCACCTGTCCATTGGCCTGGCGGTCGCGCACGATCAGGTACAGCAGCTCGTCGCCGTTATAAAGCCGGCCGTCGGCATCCACCACCTGCAGCCGGTCGGCGTCGCCGTCGAAGGCCAGGCCGAGGTCGGCGCCGTTGGCCTTGACCGCCTCGATCAGCCTGGCGGGCGCGGTGGCGCCATAGCCTGCGTTGATATTGCGGCCGTCCGGCTGGTTGCCGATCGAGACCACGTCGGCGCCCAGCTCGTGGAAGACGTGCGGCGCGATGTGATAGGCGGCGCCATGGGCGCAATCTACCACCAGCTTCAGGCCGTGCAGGTCCTGCTCATGGGGGAAGGTGCTCTTGCAGAACTCGATATAGCGGCCCGGGGCGTCATTGATGCGGCGGGCGCGGCCCAGGTCGTCGGAGGGCGCGCACAACATCGGCTCGTCGATGGCGGCCTCGATCTCGGCCTCGACCGCGTCGGGCAGCTTGTCCCCGTCGGCGGAGAAGAACTTGATGCCGTTGTCGTAGTACGGGTTGTGGCTGGCCGAGATCACCACGCCGGCCGACAGGCGCAGCGCGCGCGTCAGGTAGGCAATGCCCGGCGTGGGCAGCGGGCCGGTCAGCAGCACGTGCACGCCGGCCGAGGTAAAGCCGGCTTCCAGCGCAGCTTCGAGCATATAGCCGGAAATGCGGGTGTCCTTGCCGATCAGCACGGTCGGGCGGCCCTGCCCGGTCTTGGCGCCGTGCGCCAGCACCTTGCCGGCCGCATGGCCCAGGCGCATCACGAAGTCGGGGGTGATCGGCGCCTCGCCAACGCGCCCCCGGATGCCATCGGTCCCGAAATATTTGCGTGTCATTCGCTGTTCCCTTTCTGTTCTGTCCTGCGTTGCACTACCTGGCGCTCTGCGGCGCCTGCCCCGGGTGGACGGGGTGTTCAGGCTGCCGTGACGGACTCATTGCGCACGGCCCACCAGGTCTTGACCGCGTCCACGGTCTGCTCCACATCATGCACGCGTACGATAAACGCACCGCGCTCAACCGCACACACCGCGGCGGCAATGCTGGCGGCAATTCGTTGCTGTGGCGGGCGCCCGCCCAGGATCGCGCCCAGCGTGGATTTGCGCGAGATCCCCGCCAGAACTGGCAGACCCTCCAGCGCCATCCGCGGCAACTGGCCGAGCAGGCGCAGATTATGATCCGGCGTCTTGCCAAAGCCAAACCCCGGATCGAGGGATAGGCGCGCGTCGTCGATGCCGGCGGCGCGCAGCACGGCAATCCGCTCGGCCAGGAAATCCGCGACCTCGCTGACCACATCCTCGTAGTGCGGGTCTTCCTGCATGGTTTGCGGGTCGCGCTGCATGTGCATCACGCACAGCCCCGCCTGGCCCGCCTCTGGCGCCGCCAGTGCCTCCACCGCGCCCGGCATGCGGAAGCCCCAGATATCGTTGATGAGATCGGCACCGGCCGCCAGCGCGGCGCGCATGACCTCGGGCTTGTAGGTGTCGATCGACAGCGGCTTGCCGCAGTCGCGCAGCGCCTCGACCACCGGGATCACGCGCGACAGTTCATCCTCGAGCGGCAGCGCGGCCGAGCCCGGGCGGCTGGATTCGCCGCCGATGTCGATGATGTCCACGCCCTCGGCGATCATCTGCTCGGCGTGGCGCACGGCGGCGTCGCGGCCGGCGTGCTGGCCGCCGTCCGAGAAAGAGTCGGGCGTGACATTGAGGATGCCCATCACGAGCGGGCGCCGGCCAAGCGCAAAGCGGAAGCGTCCGCACTGGAAATACCGGGTCTCTGGAGTCTGCTGCAAGGTCTGAATACTCAATCAAGCGGTGCGCGAACCCGGCCGCGCAAAAGGAAAAGCCGGTGCATCAGGCACCGGCTTCAGGGTCATGCATTACACAGCCAGCATGCAGGCGTCGTCAGGCCGACGAGCTGATGCGATCAGGCCGTGGCAGGCGCGTTGGTCGGCGCCACCGGCGAGCCGCCCGGAGGCGTGCTGCCGCCACCGTTGGGGCCCGACACACCGCGCGGCGGACGCGGCGGCTTGCCGGCCATGATGTCGTTGACCTGGTCGGCGTCGATGGTTTCCCACTCCATCAGCGCGTTGGTCATGGCCTCGACCTTGTCGCGGTTATCTTCGAGCAGGCGCTTGGCCAGCGCGTATTGCTCGTCGATGATGCGGCGGATCTCGGCGTCGACCTTCTGCTGCGTGGCTTCCGACACGGTCTTCGAAGACAGCTTGCCGAACATGCCGTCCTGCTCGGTATCCACGTAGACCATGGCGCCGAGCGAATCGCTCATGCCGAAGCGGGTCACCATGTCGCGGGCGATCTTGGTGGCGCGCTCGAAGTCGTTGGATGCGCCGGTGCTCATGGCGTTGAGGAAGACCTCTTCCGCCGCGCGGCCGCCGAAGAGGATGGCGACCTCTTCCAGCATGCTGTCCTTGTACTTCGAATACTTGTCATGCTCGGGCAGCTGCCAGGTCACGCCCAGCGCCCAGCCACGCGGCATGATGGTGACCTTGTGCACCGGGTCGGCCTTGGGCAGCAGCTTGGCCACCACCGCGTGGCCCGACTCGTGGTAAGCCGTGGCCCGGCGCTCTTCCTCGCGCATGACCGTCGACTTGCGCTCCGGACCCATGTAGATCTTGTCCTTGGCGTCCTCGAAGTCCTGCATGTCGACCACGCGCTTGTTGCGGCGGGCGGCAAACAGCGCGGCCTCGTTGACCAGGTTGGCCAGGTCGGCGCCCGAGAAACCCGGGGTACCACGCGCGATCACCGAAGCGTCGACGTCGTTGCCGATCGGCACCTTGCGCATATGGACCTTCAGGATCTGCTCGCGGCCGCGGATGTCCGGCAGGCCCACGTAGACCTGGCGGTCGAAACGGCCCGGACGCAGCAGCGCCTTGTCCAGCACGTCGGCACGGTTGGTCGCGGCAATCACGATCACGCCCGAGTTGGCCTCGAAGCCGTCCATCTCGACCAGCATCTGGTTCAGGGTCTGCTCGCGCTCGTCGTTGCCGCCGCCCATGCCGGCGCCACGATGGCGGCCGACCGCGTCGATTTCATCGATGAACACGATGCAGGGGGCCTGCTTCTTGGCGTTCTCGAACATGTCGCGGACACGCGCCGCGCCCACGCCGACGAACATTTCAACGAAGTCGGAACCCGAGATGCTGAAGAACGGCACCTTGGCCTCGCCGGCGATGGCACGCGCCAGCAGCGTCTTGCCGGTACCCGGAGGGCCGACCAGCAGCACGCCGCGCGGGATACGGCCGCCCAGCTTCTGGAATTTCTGCGGATCCTTCAGGAAGTCGACCAGTTCGACCACTTCTTCCTTGGACTCGTCGCAGCCGGCCACGTCCTGGAACGTGACGGCGTTCTGGTTCTCGTCGATCAGGCGCGCACGCGACTTGCCGAATGAGAATGCGCCGCCTTTCCCGCCGCCTTGCATCTGGCGCATCATGTAGAACCAGAACACGATGATCAGCAGGGTCGGTCCGAGGTAGTACAGGGCCTGGACCAGCACGTTGGGTTCGTCATCCGCCTTGCCGGTCACCTGGACGCCGTACTTCATCAGGTCGCCGACCATCCAGATGTCGCCCGGCGAGATGATGGTGTACTTGGCGCCTTCCTTCGGCGAGACCACCAGGTTGCGGCCCTGCACGTCGACACGCGACACCTTGCCGTTCTTGGCGTCATCCATGAACTGCGAATAGGTGACGCTGTCCTGCGCACGGGGCTTGTCGAACTGCTTGAAGACGGTAAACAACACCAGCGCGATCACGAGCCAGATTGCCGCCTTTTGAAACAGGTTGTTATTCAAGGCCGAACTCCTTTGCAATTGCCTTGCCAACGGATAGCTGCATTGTAATGCAGCGCCCGCCCTCGGGGGGAAACAGCGAAACTATGACGCCGATAGCCGCGGGTGGGGCACTTTTGCCCTCTTATTTTGCCCTGGCCTGATCGGATTCAGTTAATCCACCGCCTTCAGGTAGCGCCCAAGGATAAAGGTTTCGGAAGATTTGTCGCGTGACGCCTTGGGCTTGCGCTTCGCGACCACTTTGAACTGCCGTTTGAACTTCTCCACGATCTGGCTGTAGCCGCTCCCGTGGAAACACTTTACCAGCAATGCGCCTTCCGGCTTCAAATGGGCCTGCGCAAACTCAAGGGCCAGATCGCACAAGTACTCGATCCGGGCCGAATCGGCGGAGGCCACACCTGACAAATTGGGGGCCATGTCGGAGATAACAAGGTCGATCTTGTCGCCGCCGGAGGCTTCCAGCACCAGGCTTTCGAGTTGCCGGAACACCTCTTCCTCGCGGAAATCGCCCTGGATAAAAGTGACGTCAGCGACAGGCTCCATCGGCAGGATATCGATCGCCACCACCGCGCCGTCGATCTTCCCGTCCTTGGCCCGGGTTGACGCAGCCAGCTTGTTGCGTGCGTACTGGCTCCAGCTGCCCGGGGCGGCGCCAAGGTCGACGATGACCTGCCCCGGGCGGATCAGCTTGTCCTGCTCGTCGATTTCCTTGAGCTTGTAGGCGGCGCGGGCACGGTAGCCCTCCCGTTGCGCCATCTTTACGTACGGGTCGTTGATGTGGTCGTGCAGCCACGAATGGTTGAACTTGTTCTTTGCCATGCCAGATCCAGCCTGTTGCCTGCCCCGGCACGCGGCGTGCGCCGCATGCTCAAGGTTTTTCTACTGTTTTGATGATTTTGCCGCCCGACAGTGCCGGATTGACGGATAATACGCGCCAATTCGCGCTCCGCCCGCCTGCCGAACCGGCATCTGCCGGGCCCGCCGCGCACCAAACTCCAGCGCCACCGGCGCCAACCTATGCCTGCACTACAACTGATTCCCGCCCAGCGCTCCGAACTGCGCTCCCGTGCCCATGCCCTGAACCCGGTCGTCATGGTCGGCGCCGAGGGCCTGACCCGCGCCGTACTGGCCGAAATCGACCGCAGCCTGGCTGCGCACGACCTGATCAAGATACGCGTGTTCGGCGATGACCGCGACGCGCGCATTGCCATCTACGAAGAAATCTGTGACGCGCTGCACGCCGCGCCGATCCAGCACATCGGCAAGCTGCTGGTGGTCTGGCGCCCGGGCGAGGCACGCCTGAAGGAAAACCAGCCGGATAGCCTGGGCCGCCTTGCCCCGGCCCGCCGTGGCGGCGCCGCGCCGCGCACGGTGACGGTCAAGAAGCCCAGCGCCGCACCGAACCGGCGCCCGACCCGCAAGGAAGTGACCGTACTCGGCAACGAGCGCGTCACGGCCGGCGGCAACGTCAAGCGCGCGCGCGCGCGGCCGACCAGCCAGAAGAAGAAAGCCCTGGGCTGATCCGCCCGCTGCTTCTATTGCGGCCACCGCCAGGTGGCCGCAGCGCTCCACTCACTCCCCGGCCGAACGCGGCGCCGAAGCGCGCCACACCAGCACCAGCGCGAGCAGGCTTTGCAGCAGGTAGAAAGCACTCGACGCGCCGTGCAGCATGCCGAACTGTGCCCGGTAAGGCGATTCCGAAACCCCCAGCCCCAGCGCCTGCGCCTTTTCCTTCAGGCTCCCCATGAACGGCTGGATGCCGAAGTAGCCGACCAGTACGCAGCACAGCATGCCGAGCACCAGCCAGCGCAGGCTGCGATAGCGGTTGGCGCCGCGGCGGATCATCACGTTGCACAGCACCAGCTGCAGCACGCCGATGGTCACGCCGATGATGGCTTCGGTATGAAACAGGTGACCTGCGATCATGCCAGCCATCTCGCGGCTGGGCAGCACCGAGAACAGCGTCGGCGCCACCATGTAGCCAACCGTCCACAGGCTGCCCGCCCACACCACCGTCAGCAGCAGGAATAGCCGGTGCGGCAGCGGCGGCAGGCTGTTATAGGAAGAAGAGAACACGTGCCGGTCTTTCCGGGGGCCGGATGGCGGGCGAGCGCCATACCCGGCCCGACCGGCCTCAGATATAGCGGACGGTAATGACTTCGTACTCGCGCTCGCCGCCAGGGGCCAGCACGGTGGCGACGTCGCCTTCGAACTTGCCGATCAGCGCACGCGCGATCGGCGAGCTGACCGAGATCTTGCCGGTGTCGAGGTCGGCCTCGTCATCGCCCACGATCTGGTAGCTGACCGGCCTGCCGGACTCCAGGTCTTCCAGGTCAACGGTCGCGCCAAAGACGATGCGGCCGTCGGTATCCAGCTGGGTCGGGTCGATGACCTGCGCGGTCGACAGCTTGGACTCCACTTCCAGGATGCGGCCTTCGATAAAGGCCTGCTTTTCCTTGGCAGCGTCGTATTCGGCGTTTTCGGAAAGGTCGCCTTGAGCGCGTGCTTCGGAGATGGCATTGATCACCGCCGGACGCTCGACAGCCTTGAGGCGCTGCAGCTCTTCCTTGAGCAGTTCGGCGCCACGCTTGGTAATCGGAATGGTGCTCATGTCTTCGTTCAACAAAAAAATGAGCCGCAGCGGAGCAGGAGCCATCCTGGCAATACCTGCCAGGGCACTTCCGCTCAACCGCGGCTTTCAGACAGGACCGAAGGGCCGCACACTGCATGCACTGGTGCCAGGCCGATTCGATCGATGAATTTGACGTAGTTTAGGCCAAGAAGCCCGCCGGCATCAACACCGGCGGGCTTCCGGGCCTTGCCGTCCCCTTGACCGGACGCGAGCGCCCGGCGGGATGGCAATGTGCAGCGTGGCTTACGCCAGCGTGCCGTGCAGGCCTTGCAGGTCATAGACCTCCAGGCTCTGCATGTGCTTCAGGCCCTCCACCGCGGCGCTGGCGCCGGCGATGGTGGTGTAGTAAGGCACGCGGTTGGCCAGCGCCGAGGTACGGATCGAACGCGAGTCCGCGATCGCGCCGCGGGTCTCGTCGACGGTGGTGAACACCAGCGCCAGGTCGCCGTTCTTGATCATGTCGACGATGTGCGGACGCCCGTCCTTGACCTTGTTCACCACCTTGACCGGGATGCCGGCGGCCTCGATGGCCGACGCGGTACCGCGGGTGGCGACGATCGGGTAGCCCAGGTCGTGCAGCATGCGGGCCACGGCAACCGCGCGCGGCTTGTCGCTGTCCTTCACGGTGATCAGCACGGTGCCCTTTTCCGGCAGGCGCGAACCCGCTGCCAGCTGGCTCTTGAACAGTGCCTCGCCGAAGGTCTTGCCCACGCCCATCACTTCACCGGTGGAGCGCATTTCAGGTCCGAGGACCGGATCGACACCCGGGAACTTGTTGAACGGGAACACGGCTTCCTTGACGCTGTAGTACGGCGGCACCACCTCGTCGGTAATGCCCTGCTCGTCCAGCGACTGGCCGGCCATGCAGCGCGCGGCGATCTTGGCCAGCTGCATGCCGGTGGCCTTGGACACGTACGGCACGGTACGCGAAGCGCGCGGGTTCACTTCGAGCACATAGACGGTGTCGACACCGTTGTTCTGCTGGATAGCGAACTGCACGTTCATCAGGCCGACCACGTTCAGCGCCTTGGCCATGGCGGCGGTCTGGCGCTTCAGCTCGGCCACGGTCTCGGCCGACAGCGAGTACGGCGGCAGCGAGCAGGCGGAGTCGCCCGAGTGCACGCCGGCCTGCTCGATGTGCTCCATCACGCCGCCGATGTACACGCGCTTGCCGTCGCTCAGGGCGTCGACATCGCACTCGATAGCGTCATTCAGGAAGCGGTCCAGCAGCACCGGGGAGTCATTCGACACCTTGACGGCCTCGCGCATGTAGCGCTCGAGGTCGCGCGGCTCGTGCACGATTTCCATCGCGCGGCCGCCCAGCACGTACGACGGGCGTACCACCAGCGGGTAGCCGATCTCTTCGGCCAGGCGCAGCGCTTCGTCCTCGGCACGCGCGGTGCGGTTGGGCGGCTGGCGCAGGCCCAGGTCCTGCAGCAGCTTCTGGAAGCGCTCGCGGTCTTCCGCGGCGTCGATCATGTCGGGGCTGGTACCGATGATGGGCACGCCGTTGGCTTCCAGGTCCAGTGCCAGCTTCAGCGGGGTCTGGCCACCGTACTGCACGATCACGCCGACCGGCTTCTCGATCGCGACGATCTCCAGCACGTCTTCCAGCGTCACCGGCTCGAAATACAGGCGGTCCGAGGTGTCATAGTCGGTCGACACGGTTTCCGGGTTGCAGTTGACCATGATGGTCTCGTACCCGTCTTCGCGCAGCGCCAGCGCGGCGTGCACGCAGCAGTAGTCGAATTCGATGCCCTGGCCGATCCGGTTCGGGCCGCCGCCCAGCACCATGATCTTCTTCTTGTCGGTCGGGTTGGCTTCGCACTCGCCATGCTCGGCCTCATAGGTCGAGTACATGTAGGCGGTGTTGGTGGCGAACTCGGCCGCGCAGGTATCCACGCGCTTGTAGACCGGGCGCACCTTGTGGGCGATGCGCGCTTCGCGCACGGCGCGGGCGTCGGTCTTCAGCAGCCTGGCCAGGCGGCGGTCGGAGAAGCCCTTCTGCTTCAGGTGGCGCAGTTCGGCGGCCGACAGGCTTTCCAGCGTGCGTGCCTTGACCAGGCCTTCGGTCTTGACGATGTCTTCGATCTGGGCCAGGAACCACGGATCGATATCGGTCTCGCTGTAGACCTCTTCCAGCGACATGCCGATGCGGAACGCATCGCCGACATACCAGATGCGGTCCGGACCCGCTTCGCCGATTTCCTCGACGATCTCGTCGCGGTCGGTCGACTTCTCATCCAGGCCATCCACGCCCACTTCCAGGCCACGCAGCGCCTTCTGGAACGATTCCTGGAAGGTGCGGCCCATCGCCATCACCTCGCCCACCGACTTCATCTGGGTGGTCAGGTGGCTGTCCGCCTGCGGGAACTTCTCGAAGGCGAAGCGCGGCACCTTGGTGACCACGTAGTCGATCGACGGCTCGAACGACGCCGGCGTCGCGCCGCCGGTGATCTCGTTCTTCAACTCGTCCAGCGTGTAGCCGACGGCCAGCTTGGCCGCGACCTTGGCGATCGGGAAGCCGGTTGCCTTGGAGGCCAGCGCCGACGAACGCGACACGCGCGGGTTCATCTCGATGACGATCATGCGACCGTCCTTCGGGTTGATCGAGAACTGCACGTTGGAGCCGCCGGTGTCCACGCCGATCTCGCGCAGCACGGCCAGCGAGGCGTTGCGCAGGATCTGGTATTCCTTGTCGGTCAGGGTCTGGGCCGGGGCCACGGTGATCGAGTCGCCGGTGTGGATGCCCATCGGGTCCAGGTTCTCGATCGAGCAGATGATGATGCAGTTGTCCTTCTTATCGCGGACGACTTCCATCTCATACTCTTTCCAGCCCAGCAGCGATTCTTCGATCAGCAGCTCGCGCGTCGGCGACAGGTCCAGGCCGCGCTTGCAGATCTCTTCAAATTCCTCGCGGTTGTAGGCGATGCCGCCGCCCGTGCCGCCCAGCGTGAACGACGGACGGATCACGATCGGGTAGCCGGCGGTGCCGGTTTCCTGGGCGATGCGGCCCTGCACGGCCACGGCTTCGTCCATCGAGTGGGCGATGCCGGACTTGGCCGAGCCCAGGCCGATCTTGGTCATCGCGTCCTTGAACTTCTGGCGGTCTTCGGCCTTGTCGATGGCCTCGGGCGACGCGCCGATCAGCTCGACCTTGTACTTGTCCAGCACGCCGTGGCGGTGCAGGTCCAGCGCGCAGTTCAGCGCGGTCTGGCCGCCCATGGTCGGCAGGATCGCGTCGGGGCGCTCCTTCTCGATGATGCGCTCGACCACTTCCCAGGTGATCGGCTCGATGTAGGTCACGTCGGCCGTGGCCGGGTCGGTCATGATGGTCGCCGGATTCGAATTGACCAGGATGACCTTGAAGCCTTCTTCGCGCAGGGCCTTGCAGGCCTGGGCGCCGGAGTAGTCGAACTCGCACGCCTGGCCGATGATGATGGGGCCCGCGCCGATGATCAGGATGCTCTTGATGTCTGTGCGTTTTGGCATTGCACGCTCTCTTTATGGGCCGGCCCGCTTGCATGCGGGCCGCGCCGGTAATCAGGGAATCCGTCGGGATTCGAAAATGTCAGTCTGTCCGCCGCTGCGGTTAGTTCATGGTGGCCGTGGCCAGCTTGGCGCCGAAGCCGATGAACATCGCGCCCACCCCGCTCGACATGCCCGCCGACAGGCGCCGGCGGCGCCGGAACGCATCGGCCAGCGTCGCGCCCACGAAAATGATCGTGGTCAGGTAGGCGAAGCTGCATAGCTGGGCAACCACACCCAGCACGGAGAACGACAGCGCCGGATAGGCGAAGGCCGGATCGACGAACTGAATGAAGAACGAAATGAAGAACAGGATCGCCTTCGGGTTCAGCAGGCTGATCAGCAACGCCTTGCGGAACGGGTCGGACTGGTCGGCCTTGCCCACGGGCGCAGTCGCGGCCGCATCGCCGCGCGCGGCCCAGTTGCGCACCGCGCCGCGCAGCATGCTGAAGCCGATCCACGCCAGGTAGGCCGCACCGATGTACTTCACCACGTAGAACAGCGCCGGGCTGGCCTTCAGGAGCGAGGCCACGCCCGCCGCCGACAGCACCATCAGCACGAAATCGCCCAGGAACACCCCGCACGCGCCCTTGTAGCCGGCGCGCACGCCGCGCTGCGCCGCCACCGACAGCACGTACATCGAGTTCGGCCCCGGCAGCAGCACGATAAAGATCGTGCCGAGCAGGTAGGTCCAGAAATCGGTGATGCCGAAGGCGGTTTGCATGAATGCGTTCATAGGGGAGTCCCGTGGTCCTGCGCTGTCCGGGGGCGCTTACTTGCGCGCGTCGGTCATGTGCTGGATGAAGCGGTCGAACAGGTAAGCCACGTCGTTCGGGCCAGGCGAGGCTTCCGGGTGACCCTGGAAGCAGAACGCCGGCTTGTCGGTCAGCGCGAAGCCCTGCAGCGTGCCGTCGAACAGCGACACGTGGGTCACGCGCGCGTTGGCGGGCAGCGTGTCGGCATCGACCGCGAAACCGTGGTTCTGCGACGTGATCATCACGCGGCCATCCTCCAGGTCCTTGACCGGGTGGTTGGCGCCGTGGTGGCCGGCCTTCATCTTCAGCGTCTTGGCGCCGACGGCCAGGGCCATGATCTGGTGGCCCAGGCAGATGCCGAAGGTCGGGATGCCGCGCTCGATGAACTCGCGCGTGGCGGCGATGGCGTAGTCGCACGGCTCGGGGTCGCCGGGGCCGTTGGACAGGAACACGCCGTCCGGATTCAGCGCCAGCGCGTCGGCGGCGGTGGCCTGGGCCGGCAGCACCGTCACCTTGCAGCCGCGCTCGGCCAGCATGCGCAGGATGTTGAACTTGACGCCATAGTCATAGGCAACCACGTGGAACTGCGGCTTGTCCTGCTTGCCGTAGCCTTCGCCCAGCGCCCACTCGGACTGGGTCCACTCGTACGGTTCCTTGACCGAGACCACCTTGGCCAGGTCCATGCCGGCCAGGCCGGGGAACGAGCGGGCCAGGTCGATGGCCTTCTGCACGTTGTCCTCGCCGGCCAGGATGCAGCCGTTCTGGGCGCCCTTCTCGCGCAGGATGCGGGTCAGCTTGCGGGTATCGATGCCGGCGATCGCCACCACCTTTTCCTGCTTCAGGTAGTGCGCGAGGGTGTGTTCCTTGCGGAAATTGGAGGCCAGGATCGGCAGATCCTTGATGATCAGGCCGGCGGCATGGACTTTCGTGGCTTCGACATCCTCAGGATTGACACCGTAGTTGCCGATATGCGGATACGTCAGCGTGACGATCTGCCGCGAATAGCTCGGGTCGGTGAGGATTTCCTGGTAACCGGTGATGGCGGTGTTGAACACCACTTCACCGATGGTATGGCCGGAAGCGCCAATGGAATAGCCACGAAAGACCGTGCCGTCTGCTAGCGCGAGAATGGCGGACGGAAAAGACGGTAACACGGGTAGGCTCCTGCTGGACTCACCCCGTGACCGACCAATCGACGCCTCGTGCCTCCCAGGCTGGATCCGTGACGTCGGCAGCGGCATTGCGCCGATGCGGTCGGATCCGGTCGCGGCATGCTCTTTGCATCACATCAGGTGCGAACGGCAAAGGCGGCGCGGATGGGGGCGGCGGAAGGTGGAAAGCGGTTGGCGCTAGGGTGAAGGGTTCTGAAAGCGAAACTTTCGAATTATATCCCGCGCCACCCAATTTCTCAAGTTTTCAAGGACTTGCATCACGCGGGCGCCGCCGCGGGCACCCGGCCCGCCGGTGCCCGCGCCCAGGTCCGGCGGTGTGCAGACCCCGTTACGCATCCGGCGGCACGACCGCCGTCACCTCGATTTCCACCTTGGCGCGCGGCTCGACGAGGTCGGCCACCTCCACCGCCGTCATCGCCGGAAAGTGCCGGCCAATGATGGCGCGGTAGTGCTGGCCGATCGCCCCATAGGCACCGACATATTCCGCCTTGTCCTTCACATACCAGGTCATGCGCGCGATATGTTCCGGCTTCGCCCCGCCGGCGGCCAGCACGTCGACCACATTGCGCAGCGCCTGCGCCACCTGCAGGCCGAAATCGTCGGTCTCGAACTCGCACTTGCCGTTCCAGCCGATCTGGCCGCTGACAAAGAGCAGGCGGCTGCCGGCCTGGATCTCGGCCATCATGCCGTTGGCGTAGCCACGCGGGGGCGCCCAGTCGGGCGGCTGCAGGATTTTCATGGTTGATGTCCTTTTGCTTTCTGATTGATGGATCGGGAATTCCGTCGGGAATGCGGTAGCCGGCCAGTCAGGCCGTTGCCACCAGGTAGGCCGCCATGGCCTGGCGCACGGCCTCCGGCAACGGCTGCGGCGCGATCGAGCCGGTGTCGACGCAGACCAGCCGCTGCGTCACTTCCATGCGGGTATCGTCGTGCGGGCCGGCAAAGCGGATCGCCAGCGTGAAGCTGGACTGGCCGAGCTTGAGCACGCGCAGTTCGCGCGTGAGCACCTCGCCCAGCCGGCTCGGCGCCAGGAAGCGGCATTCCAGCTCCGCGGTCGGCACGCCGGCCCGGCCCTCGCCGTGCATGACGTCGAAGGGCCAGCCCAGCGCTTCGCCGAACCAGTCTTCGATGAAGTCGTTGAGCATCTCGAAGTAGCGCGGGTAGAACACGATCCCGGCCGCGTCGCAGTGCTTGAAGCGCACCAGGACGGTGCTGCGGAAGACCGGGCTCATGATTTGCTCCCACCGTGGTTGCCGCCATTGCCCTGCTCCGCCATCTGGCGCAACCGGAAGCGCTGCAGCTTGCCGGTCTCGGTGCGCGGCAGCGCCGGCACGAACTCGATGCGGCGCGGATACTTGTACGGCGCGATCTGGCGCTTGACGTAGTCCTGCAGCGCGGTGCGCGTGGCGTCGTCCGCGGGCACGCCCTCGCGCAGCACCACGTAGGCCATGACCACCTGCCCACGCCCGTCGTCGGGTGCGCCGACCACGCCGCACTCGGCCACCGATTCGTGCTGCATCAGCGTGCTCTCCACCTCGGGGCCGGCGATGTTGTAGCCGGCCGAGATGATCATGTCGTCGGAGCGCGCCTGGTAGAAGTAATAGCCGTCTGCGTCGACCGTGAAGGTATCGCCCGGCAGGTTCCAGCCCGCCTTCACGTAGTTGGCCTGGCGCGGGTCGTCCAGGTAGCGGCAGCCGGTCGGGCCCTGCACCGCCAGCTTGCCCACCTGCCCCGGAGGCAGCGGCCGCATCTCGTCGTCGACGATCTGCGCCACGTAGCCGGGCACCACCTTGCCAATGGCACCCGGCCTGACTTCGGCACCGGCGCTGGAGATAAAGATATGCATCATCTCGGTGCCGCCGATGCCGTCGGTCATCTCGATGCCGGTAGCGGCCTTCCAGCCTTGGCGCGTGGCGTCCGGCAACGCCTCGCCGGCCGATACGCTATGCCTCAGGCTGGAGATATCGAAGCGCGGCGCCAGCGCCGCCATCTGCCGGTAGAACGTGGGCGCGGTGAAGACGATGGTGGCGCGGAAGTCGTGGATCAGCTCCAGCAGCGATTCCGGCGTGAGCTTCTCCGCCAGCACCGTGCTGGCGCCGATGCGCAACGGAAAGCACAGCATGCCGCCCAGCCCGAACGTGAAGGCGATCGGCGGCGTGCCGCAGAAGATATCGTCCGGCACGGAGCGCAGCACATGGCGCGGGAACAGGTCGCACATGGCCAGCACGTCGCGGTGGAAATGCATGGTGCCCTTGGGCTGTCCGGTGGTGCCGCTGGTGAAGGCAATCAGGCAGATATCGTCGCTGGCGGTGTCGCAGGCATCGAAGCTGTCGGGCTTGCCCGCCATCGCGGCTTCCAGCGAACCCTCGCCGGTGCCGTTGAAATACAGCGCGCGCGCCAGGGTCGGGCAATGGTATGCGCCGCCGGGGCGCTGGTTGGCGTCTAGGTCCTCGCGCAGCCGCGCATCGCACAGCGCCGCGGTGACCTGCGCCTTGTCGATGACCTGCTTCAGTTCCCTGGCGCGCAGCAGCGGCATGGTCGGCACGGCAATCAGGCCGGCCTTGATGGTGGCGAGCCAGCTTGCGGCCATCATCAGGTTGTTGGGCCCGCGCAGCAGCACACGGTTGCCGGGCACCAGCGCCATGTCCTCGACCAGCACATGGGCGATGCGGTTGACCAGCGCCGCCAGTTGCGCGTAGGTGACCGTCTCGATCTGGCCCGCCTGGCCTGCTTGACTCGCAGGGCGATGGCGAATGGCGATGCGCTCGCCGCGGCCTTCGCGCACGTGGCGATCGACCAGTTCCACCGCGCAGTTCATCCGCGCCGGGTAGTCAGTGTCGGCATTGAAGCGGAACACCGGCCACTGCTCGGGCGGCGGCAGGCGGTCGCGGGCGAAGGTATCGAGGTGGGCGGTGGGCGCCATGGCTTGTCTCCTGTCTGCTCTGTCGGTACGGCAGTTCCGGGCGGATGGCTCAGGCCTTCCGGCCGGCCAGTGTTTCGCGGGCGATGATCAGCTTCTGCACCTCGGTGGCGCCTTCGTAGATGCGCAGCGAGCGGATCTCGCGGTACAGGCTTTCCACGCGCGTGCCGACCTTGACGCCGAGGCCGCCGAACATCTGCACCGCGCGGTCGATGACCTGCTGCGCGTTCTCGGTCGCGACCATCTTGGCCATCGCCGCTTCGCGCGTGGTGCGCTCTTTCCTGACGTCGCGCAGCCAGGCCGCGCGATAGGTCAGCAGCGCCGCCGCGTCGATGGCCGTTGCCATGTCGCCGATGGCGGCCTGCGTCAGTTGCAGGTCGGCCAGCACGCCGCCGAACATCGGCCGCTCGCAGGCACGCGCCAGCGCATCGTCCAGCGCGGCGCGCCCGAAGCCCAATGCAGCCGCCGCCACCGAGGCGCGGAAGATGTCGAGCGTCATCATCGCCACCTTGAAGCCCTGCCCCGCCTCGCCCAGCCGGTTGCCGACCGGCACGCGGCAGTTGTCGAAGCGCAGCGTGGCAAGCGGGTGCGGCGCGATCACGTCGATGCGCTCGGCGATGGTCAGGCCCGGCGTGTCGGCATCGACCACGAAGGCCGAGATGCCGCGCGCGCCCGGCGCTTCGCCGGTGCGCACGAACACGCAATAAAAGTCCGCGATGCCGCCATTGGAGATCCAGGTCTTGGTGCCGTCGATCACATAGTGCTTGCCGTCTTCCGACAGCCGCGCGCTGCATTGCATCGCCGCGACATCGGAACCGGCCTCGGGCTCGGACAGGGCAAAGGCGGCGATCGCTTCGCCGCGCGCCACGCGCGGCAGGTATTGCGCGCGCAACGCTTCGCTGCCGGCAATCGAGATCGCGCCCGAGCCCAGCCCCTGCATCGCGAAGGCAAAGTCGGCCAGGCCGTCATGGCGCGCCAGCGTCTCGCGCAGCAGGCACAGCGCGCGTGAGTCGAGCGCGGGCAACGCGCCACCGTGCGTGGCCGGCACGCAATAGCGCAGCCAGCCCGCTTCGCCGAGCTGGCGCACCAGGGCGCGGCAGGCGGCATCGGCATCGCCGTGGTCGACATGCAGGTGCTGCGCGCACCAGGCGTCAAGCTCGCGCTCCAGCGTGCGGTGCGCGTCGTCGAACAGCGGCAGGTCGAGATAGGTCTTGTCTGACATCGCGGCTCCCTGGCTCAGTCGCCTTCGAACACCGGCTTCGATTTGGCCACGAAGGCATCGTAGGCGCGGCGGAAATCGCGCGTCTGCATGCAGATGGCCTGGGCCTCGGCTTCGGCTTCGATGGCCTCGTCCAGCCCCATGTTCCATTCCTGGTGCAGCAGCTTCTTGGTCACGCCGTGGGCGAAGGTCGGCCCGGCGGCGAGCTGCGCGGCCAGTGCCTGCGCCTGTGCCAGCACGGCCTCGGACGGATGCAGCGCATTGAAGAAGCCCCACTGCAGCCCCTCCTCCGCGTTCATGGCGCGGCCGGTATAGAGCAGCTCGCTGGCACGCCCCTGTCCGATCACGCGCGGCAGCAGCGAGCACGCGCCCATGTCGGCGCCAGCCAGCCCAACGCGCACGAACAGGAACGCGGTCCTGGCTTGCGCCGTGCCCAGCCGCATGTCCGAAGCCAGCGCCATCATCGCGCCCGCGCCGGCACAGATGCCGTCGACCGCGCTGATCACAGGCTGCGGGCACGCGCGCATCGCCTTGACCAGGTCGCCGGTCATGCGCGTGAAGTCGAGCAGTTCGGGCATGGTCATCTGCGTCAGCGGCCCGATGATCTCGTGCACGTCGCCGCCCGAGCAGAAATTGCCGCCGGCGCCGGTGACCACCACCGCCTTGATGTCGCTGGCGTAGCACAGCGCGCGGAACAGGTCGCGCAGCTCGGCATAGGAGTCGAACGTCAGCGGGTTCTTGCGCTCCGGCCGGTTCAGCGTGATGGTGCCGACCTTGCCGTCGTCGGACACCGACCACAGGAAGTGCCGCGGTTCGTAGCCCGCGAAGCTGCGCTTGTGGTGGCGCATGTCGAGTGCGATTTCAGTCATGGTTCTCTCTCAGGTCCTTGTCTTGTCAGCCCGCCATCACTTCGCCGCCGGCCACCGGGATCGCCTGCCCGGTGATCGCGCCGGCGGACGGCTGGCACAGCCATGCCACGGCGTCGGCCACCTCCTCGGGTTGCACCAGTCGCCGCTGCGGGTTGCGCGCGGCCAGTTCGGCGCGCGCCTGGTCCTCGCTGCGGCCGGTCTTGCCGACGATGTTGGCGACGGCGTCGCGCACGATGTCGGTCTCGGTGTAGCCCGGGCAAACCGCGTTGACGGTCACGCCCTTGGCCGCGGTCTCCAGCGCCAGCGCGCGCGTCAGTCCGATCACGCCATGCTTGGCCGCGCAATAGGCGCTGACGTAGCCGTAGCCGATCAGCCCGGCGGTGCTGGCCACGTTGACGATGCGGCCCCAGCCGGCTTCGAGCATCGCCGGCAGTGCGGCCTGCGTGCACAGGAAGGTGCCGGTCAGGTTGACGTCGAGCATGCGCTGCCACAGCGCGGCATCGGTCTTCATGAAGGGGGCGCTGTGCGCCTGCCCGGCGTTGTTGACCAGCATCGATACCGGACCAGCCTGCTCCGTGGCCGCGGCAAAGGCGCGCGCTACGCTGCCGGCATCGGCGATATCGGCCGTGACGAACGAAACGTTGGCGCCTGCCGGTGCCTGCTCGCGCAGGACTTGCACCGTCGCTTGCAGCGTGCCGGCATCGCGCCCCAGCAGCGTGACGCTGGCGCCGTCGGCCAGCAGCCGCCGCGCGATCGCTGCGCCGATGCCGCGCCCGCCGCCGGTGACCAGCGCGTGCCTGCCGGCCAGTGTCGCCATACTGCCCGTCATGCCTGCTTCTCCTGCGCCGCGGCGCGTTCGAGATTGGTTTCCAGTTGCCGCTTGCCCGCCAGGTACTGCTTGGGCCAGTTGATGTCGCGGTAGCCGATGCGCGCGGCTTCCTGCAGCGTCCACGCCGGGTTGGCCAGGTGCGGCCGCGCGATCGCGCACAGGTCGGCGCGGCCCGCGGCGATGATCGAGTCGACATGATCGGCCTCGAAGATCGCGCCCACGGCGATGGTGGCGATGCCCGCCTCGTTGCGGATGCGATCGGCGAACGGGGTCTGGTACATGCGGCCATAGACCGGCGCCTGGTCCGGGCTGACCTGCCCCGACGAGCAATCGATCATGTCGGCGCCGGCGGCCTTGAAGGCGCGGGCGATTTCGACGCCGTCGTCGGGCGTGATGCCGCCTTCGACCCAGTCGTGCGCCGAGATGCGCACCGACATCGGCTTGTCCTGCGGCCATACCGCGCGCACGGCCTCGAACACCTCCAGCGGATAGCGCAAGCGCGCCGCAAGCGAGCCGCCGTATTCGTCGTTGCGCGTATTGGTCAGCGGCGAGATAAAGCTCGACAGCAGGTAGCCGTGGGCGCAGTGCAGCTCGAGCCAGTCGAAGCCCGCTTCGGCCGCGCGCCGCGCGCTGGCCACGAAGTCGTCGCGCACGCGGTCCATGTCGTCCCGCGTCATCTCGCGCGGGGTCTGCGACTCGCCGGGCAGGTACGGCAGCGGCGAGGCCGACATCACCGGCCAGTTGCCCTGCGGCAGCGGATGGTCCATCGCTTCCCAGCCAAGTTGCGTCGACCCCTTGCGGCCCGAGTGGCCGATCTGCATGGCGATGCGCGCATCGCTGTTGGCATGGACGAAATCGACGACGCGCTTCCATGCGTCGCGCTGCTCATCGTTCCACAAGCCCGGGCAGCCCGGCGTGATGCGCGCATCGGGCGACACGCAGGTCATTTCCGCCACCACCATGCCGGCGCCGCCCAGGGCGCGCGAACCGAGGTGAACCAGGTGGAAGTCGCCCGGCATGCCGTCGGTGCAGGAGTACATCGCCATCGGCGACACCACCACGCGGTTCTTCAGCGTGACGCCGCGCAGCCGGAACGGCGTGAACATCGGCGGCAACGGCTCATGCTCGCGCAGCTTCAGGCTTTGCTGCGGCACGCCGGCCTGTTGCGCCAGCCAGTGCTCGAATTGCGCCACATAATCGGCGTCGCGCACGCGCAGGTTCTCGTGCGAGATGCGCTGCGAACGCGTCAGCAGCGAATAGGCGAACTGCTCCGGCGGCAAGCTGCCGGCGTAGCGCTCGACGTTCTCGAACCACTCGGTCGAGTTGCGCGCGGCATTCTGGATCTTCAGCACTTCCACGCCGCGCGTGGCTTCATAGCGCGCCAGCGCATCAGGCAGGCCGTCGTGGCCGCTGCCGCGGATCTCTTCGGCCAGGTCGATCGCATCTTCCAGTGCCAGCTTGGTGCCGGAACCGATCGAGAAGTGCGCCGTGTGCGCGGCATCGCCCATCAGCACTACGGGCACGCGGCGACCGTCCGGCAGCGTGTTCCAATGCACCCACTGGCGGCAGATCACGCGCGGGAAGCGGATCCAGATCGCCGAGCCGCGCAGGTGCGCCGCGTTGGTAATCAGCTTGTTGCCGTCGAGGTAGCGCGCAAACAGCTTCTCGCAATACGCCACGCCCTCTTCCTGGCTCATCTCGTCGATGCCGGCGGCGCGCCAGACCGATTCCGGTGTTTCGACGATAAAGGTCGAGGTGTTGTCGTCGAAGCGGTAGGCATGCGCCTGGAACCAGCCGTGCTCGGTCTTCTCGAAGGCGAAGGTGAAGGCGTCGAACAGCTTGTGCGTGCCCAGCCAGACGAAGCGGCACTGGCGCGTATCGATGTCGGGCTGGAAGGTCTCGGCGTAGCGGGTGCGGATGCGGCTGTTCAGGCCATCCGAGGCGATTACCAGGTCAGCCTGGTATTGCATCGCCAGCGCCTGGTCGTCGGTGACATCGTTTTCGAACACCAGCCTGACGCCGAGCGCTTCGCAGCGCGCCTGCAGGATGTTGAGCAGGCGCTTGCGGCCGATGCCGATAAAGCCATGGCCGCCGGAACGGATGGTGCGCCCGCCGATATGGATGTCGATGTCGTCCCAGTGGTTGAAGGCGGCGTTGATCTCGTCGGCGCTCACCGGATCGGCTTGCTTCAGGTTGTCCATGGTGGCATCGGAGAACACCACGCCCCAGCCGAAGGTGTCGTACGGCCGGTTGCGCTCGACCACGATCACTTCGTTAGCCGGGTCCTGCAGTTTCATCAACAGGCCGAAGTACAGTCCGGCGGGGCCGCCGCCAATACAAAGCACTCGCATCGCTTCATCTCCTGCCGGCCGTGCCGTCATGTAGATCATGTCTAAATATTTTATGCTTCAAATATTAGATTGCATCACGAGATAAGGCAAGCATTCGGTGCGGAGTGCCTCGCCACGCACTCCGCACCGTCGACCGCTTCAACCCTTCATCCCTTCAGCGCCGCCTGGATCTGCTCCAGCGCACCCGGATCTTCGATGGTGGTCAGGTCGCCCGGGTCGCGCCCCTCCGCCACGGCCTGCATGGCGCGCCGCAGCAGCTTGCCCGAACGCGTCTTGGGCAGCGCATTGACAAACAATACCCGCGCCGGCCGCGCCACGGCGCCGAGTTGCTGTTCCACCGTCTTCATCAGGTCGCCTTCCAGCGCCAGCCGCTCCTGCGGCGTTGCGGTGCGGGCCGGATCGCGCGCGATGCAGAACGCCATCGCCACCTGGCCCTTGAGCGCATCCTGCACGCCCACCACCGCCACCTCGGCCACGGCGGCGTTCGAAGACAGGCTTTCCTCGATCTCGCGCGTGCCCAGCCGGTGGCCGGCGACATTGATCACATCGTCCGTGCGGCCGAGGATAAAGACATAGCCGTCCTCGTCGCGCACGCCCCAGTCAAAGGTGGAATAGCACAGCCGGTTCGGCACCGCCTCCCAGTAGGTGCGCACGAAGCGGTCATCGTCGCCCCACACCGTGCTCATGCAGCCGGGCGGCAGCGGCCCGTCGATCGCGACCACGCCCTTCTGGTTGGGCGGGCATTCCTCGCCGGTGTTCTCGTCGACGATCTTCAGGTCGTAGCCGTAGGCCGGCACGCCCGGCGAGCCCAGCTTGGGCGGCAGCGGCTCGATGCCGCGCTGGATCGCCAGGATCGGCCAGCCCGACTCCGTCTGCCAGTAATTGTCGACCACCGGCTTGCCCAGGCCGTCCTGGATCCAGCGCGCGGTGGGCTCGTCCAGCGGCTCGCCGGCCAGGAACAGCAGGCGCAGGCTGGACAGATCGTAGCGGGTCAGCCAGGCCGGGTCCTGCTTCTTCAGCACGCGGATCGCGGTGGGGGCGCTGAACATCAGGTTGACCCGGTATTGCTCGACCAGCCGCCACAGGATGCCGCCGTCCGGGCGGATCGGCGTGCCTTCGTACATCAGCGTGGTCATCCCGGCCAGCAGCGGCCCGTAGACGATATAGCTGTGGCCGACCACCCAGCCGATATCCGAGGCCGTGAACATGGTGTCGCCCGGCTTGCCGCAGAAGATGTATTCCATCGACGTGGCCAGCGCCACCGCGTAGCCACCGGTATCGCGCTGCACGCCCTTGGGCTTGCCGGTGGTGCCGGAGGTGTAGAGCACATACGACGGCTCGCTCGACTCCAGCCATGCGCACGGCACCTGCGCGCCGGCCACGCGGTCGCGCCAGGTGGCGTAGTCTTCATCGCGGCCTTCGGTGCGCGGCATGTCGGCCAGCTGGCGGTCGACCAGCAGCACCTTCTCCGGCTGGTGCGACGACAGCCGGATGGCCTCGTCCAGCAGCGGCTTGTACGGCACGACCTTGCCGGCGCGCGAGCCGGCGTCGGCGCTGATCACCACGCGCGGGCGGGCGTCGTCGATCCGTGCCGCCAGGCTCACCGAGGCAAAGCCGCCGAACACCACTGAATGGATCGCGCCGATGCGCGCGCACGCCAGCATCGCAAACGCAGCCTGCGGGATCATCGGCATGTAGACCAGTACGCGGTCGCCCTTCTGCACCCCGAGCCCCTGCAGGATCGCCGCCATGCGGTTGACCTCGTCGTGCAGCTCGGCATAGGAGTAGCTGCGGGACTGGTCGACTTCGGTCGAAACCCAGTGCAAGGCGGGCTGGCTGGCGCGCGCCGCCAGGTGGCGGTCTACCGCGTTGTGGCACAGGTTGGTGCGTCCGCCCACGAACCAGCGGGTGAACGGCGCGTGGCTGTTGTCGAGCACCTGATCGAAGGGAGTTTCCCAATCGATGCGTGCCGCCTGTTCGGCCCAGAACCCCTGCGGGTCGGCCAGCGAACGGGCATGCACGGCATGGCTTGCCGTCATGGCAGTCTCCTCCGCGTCTGCGGTCATTGTGATGATGAGGGTAGTTTGCCACCGGCACGGGCGTGGGGGAAACGGGATTCAGAGGGGTGCCGCCCCCGGCCGATGCACACGGCAGATGCAAAAAAGGCGTGCCGCCGGCACGCCTTTTTGCTCTCAAGCCCTGGGCTCAGCGCGCCTTGCTGCCCTTGCTGCTGGCCTTGACGCTGGACTTGGCCGATGCCTTCACCGGGGCCGCCTTGGCCTCGCGCGCCACCTTGGCCGTCGGCGCCGCCTTGGTACCGCGGCGCGGGGAGGCTTCCACAGTGATGCGCTTGCGCGGCTCGGCCTTGCCCCCCTGTGTCGAGACGCGCACGATTCCGCCCTTGCTGCCACGTTCGGCGCGCTCGGCGCGGTCTTCGCGCTCGGCCCGGTCGGCCCGTTCGGCACGCGCCGCGCGGACCGCGCCGGCACCGCGCACCGGCACCATCAGCACCAGGCTCTGCCCTGCCACCAGCTTGGTGCCGGACAGCTTGTTCCAGGACTGCACCTGGCCCGGCGACACGCCGTAGCGCCGCGCCACCGACGTCACCGTATCACGCCGGCTTGCACGCACCACCACGCGGCGCGCGTCGGGCAGGTCGGGCTCCATCGCCAGCATGGCGGTGTCGGCCAGGCTCGCGCTGATGTCCTGGTCGTGGCGGCCCGAACGCGGGATCATCACGGTCGAGCCGGCCTTCAGGCGCATGCCCTTGGGAATGCTGTTGATTTCGCGCAGCGTGTCGGCATCGACATTGAGCCGCGCCGCCAGCGACTCGACGCGCTCGCGCCCGTCCACCGTGACCGCGGTCCAGCTCGACAGCCCGCCGCGGTAGGTGTTCAGGTTGTACTGGAAGCGCTCGGCATTGTCGAACGGCAGCAGGATCTGCGGGTTGGATGCCCCCAGGATCACCGGGCGGTTGAACGACGGGTTCAGCGCCTTGAACTCTTCCAGCGTCATGTCCGCCAGCTTGGCGGCAAGGTTCACGTCGATATCGCGCGACGTGGTCACCGTGACGAAGTACGGATGGTCCGGGATCTCCGGCAGCCTGACGCCATAGATGGCCGGGTTGGCGATGATGTTCTTGACCGCCTGCAGCTTCGGCACGTAGTAGCGCGTCTCGTTGGGCATGGTCAGGCTGGCGTAGTCGGTCGGCAGCCCGCGCGCCTGGTTGCGCGCGATCGCGCGCGACACCGCGCCCTCGCCCCAGTTGTACGCGGCCAGCGCCAGGTGCCAGTCGCCGAACATGTCATAGAGCCGCTGCAGATAGTCCAGTGCGGCATCGGTCGAGGCCAGCACATCGCGGCGCTCGTCGCGGAACATGTTCTGCTTCAGGTTGTATGACTTGCCCGTACTGGGGATGAACTGCCACATGCCGGCGGCCTTGGCGCTGGACTGGGCCTGCGGGTTGAACGCGCTCTCGACGAACGGCAGCAGCGCCAGCTCGGTCGGCATCTTGCGGCGTTCCAATTCCTCGACGATGTGGTACAGGTAGCGGCTCGACCGCCCGACCATGCGCTCCATGTATTCCGGGCGCTGCGCATACCACTGGGTGCGGTCATCGACCAGCGTGCCCTCCAGGTCCTGCATGGCAAAGCCGCGCCGGATCCGGTCCCAGATATCGTTGGACGGGCCGCGCAGCCAGTCCAGGCCGCCCTGGTCGACATTGATGGTGGAAGAGGATGACAGCGCCGACTTGCCGCTGAGCGAATTGAGCGGATCCTGGCGCCTGGCAGTCTGGGCGGTCGCGCCGTTGGCATCGGCGTCAGGCGGCGTAGGGGTGCTGGCGCAGGCTGCAAGCAGCGCCGCACACGCAACTACCGCCAGTAATCGACCAATTTTCATTAAGTTCTCGAATCGTGACGCTAAAAGGATGCGTGATGCTAAAAAAAACGGCCTATCGCGTCAATCAGATTTTTCTAGGTAGCGCCCCGAAAGCCTTGACCCGCAAGGGTTTTCGGCCGGGCCTGCCTTTAATTTAGCGGAAATTGTCCTTCCACCCGCGCAGCGCGCCAAATGCCTTGGCATCGCTGTCGGTGGCACCGCCGTGCGCCGACACCGCTGCGCGAACCGACGGCTCGCGCGAGCGCAGGAACGGGTTGACCTCGCGCTCGTGGGCGATGGTGGTCGGCAACGTAGGCGTGTCCGCGGCACGCAGCGCATCGACGCGCTGCTCCCACGCCGCCAGCGCGGCATTATCCGGCTCGACCGCCCGGGCAAAGCGCACGTTGCTGCGCGTGTACTCGTGGGCGCAGTAGACGCGGGTGTCGCCCGGCAGGCCCGCCAGCTTGTCCAGCGACGCCAGCATCTGCGCCGGCGAGCCCTCGAAGAGGCGCCCGCAGCCGCTGGCGAACAGCGTGTCGCCGCAGAACACGGCGCGGCCCGCTTCGCCCAGGTCGCCCACATAGGCGATATGGCCGGCGGTATGCCCGGGTACGTCCAGCACCCGCAACGTCACCGCGGGCTCGGCCAGTGTCACCTCGTCGCCTTCGCGCAGCGCCCGGGTGCGTCCGCCGATACGTTCGCCGGCGGGCCCGAGCACCGGCATCGGCGCGCCCGATGGCGTGCTCGGGTGTGCCGCCAGCAGGCCGGCAACGCCGCCCTGGTGATCGCCGTGGTGATGGGTGATTACAATAGCGCCCAGAGCCAGCCCCCGCTGCGCCAGAAATTGCTCCACCGGCGCCGACTCGCCGGGATCGACCACGGCGGCATGATGCCCATCGTGAATGGCCCAGATATAGTTATCCTGGAACGCCGGGATCGGCTCAACCTTCAACATGCGCATGCTCCTATGTCCAATCGTCCCAATCGCCGGAACGGCGAGTACGGCCAGCGCGGCCTGAACGGCCCCAATGGTCCCAATGGCCCGATTGTAAGCTGGGAAGACTGGCTGGCCTCGCCGCCCGGCAAGTACATGCTGCGCTGGGAAGCGCAACAGTACGACCGCACCGTGGCGGACATCTTCGGCTACCACGCCGTACAGCTGGGCATGCCGTACGTCGATACCCTGCGCGAGAACCGGATGCCGTTCTCGGCGCTGGCGCTGGATCCGGCCAGCGGGCCGCACGGGCCGCGCGCGGCACATCCGGACGCGCGCCAGCTGCTGTGCCGCTTCGACGAGCTGCCGTTCGACACGCAGAGCGTAGACCTGGTAACCCTGCCCCATATCCTGGAGTTTGCCGAAGACCCGCACGAAGTGCTGCGCGAAGTCTCGCGCGTGCTGATGCCCGAAGGGCGCGTGGTGGTCACCTGCTTCAACCCGATGAGCCTGTGGGGCGCGCGCCAGGGCATGAACCGGCTCGGCGCCACGCCCTTCCTGCCGACCGATGCGCAGCAGATCGGCTTCGTGCGCATCAAGGACTGGCTCAAGCTGCTCGGCTTCGATATCATCCGCGGCCGCTTCGGCTGCTACTGCCCGCCCTATCGCACCGAGCGCTGGCTGCAGCGCACCGCCTTCATGGAAAAGGCCGGCGACCGCTGGTGGCCGATCTTCGGCGCGGTCTATATGATCTCGGCGATCAAGCGCGTGCGCAACATACGACTGGTCGGCCCTGCGTGGAAAGCCAAGCCGGCGCTGGCACCGGTGGCAACGCCCGTGGCAACGCCCACCGGCACCCACGGCAAGACGCCCGGCGACGACCACTGAGCCGGAGCCACGGCGGACAACCCATGCGCCGGCCGCGCTGCGCGGCCGGCCCCCAACGGAATTCCATGCAAGAAGTCACGATCTACTCCGACGGCGCCTGCAAAGGCAATCCCGGCCGCGGCGGCTGGGGTGCGGTGCTCGTCGCCGGCACCAATGAAAAAGAACTGTTCGGCGGCGAGCCCAACACTACCAACAACCGCATGGAGATGACCGCGGTGATCGAAGCGCTGCGCGCGCTCAAGCGGCCCTGCACCGTGCGGGTCTACACCGACTCGCAATATGTCCAGAAAGGCATCAGCGAATGGCTGCCCGGCTGGAAAGCCCGCGGCTGGAAGACCGCCGACAAGAAGCCGGTGAAGAACGCCGACCTGTGGCAGGAACTCGACGCGCTGACCCAGGGACACCAGATCTCGTGGCACTGGGTGCGCGGCCACAACGGTCATCCCGGCAACGAGCGCGCCGATGCGCTGGCCAACCGCGGCGTCGAATCGATCGGCCGCTGAACCGCCGCAACGCCACAACAAGAACCGCGGGGCAATGCCGCTCCGCTAGAATGCCCGCCATGCGACAAATCGTTCTCGACACCGAAACCACCGGCCTGAATGCCGCCACCGGCGACCGCCTGATCGAAATCGGCTGCGTGGAGCTGCTTAACCGCCGCCTGACGGGGCGCCACCTGCACTTCTATGTCAACCCGGAGCGCGACATCGACGAAGGCGCGATCGCCGTCCACGGCATCACGGTCGAGTTCCTGGCGGACAAACCCCGCTTTGCCGAGGTCGTGCACGAGATCCGCGAATTCGTCGCAGATGCCGAGCTGATCATCCACAACGCGCAGTTCGACCTGGGCTTCCTCGACATGGAATTCCAGCTGCTGGGCATGCCTCCCTTCCGCGAGCATGTCGGCAACGTGATCGATACGCTACGCGAAGCGCGGCAGATGTTCCCCGGCAAGCGCAACTCCCTCGACGCCCTGTGCGACCGGCTGGGGATCAGCAACGCGCACCGCACGCTGCACGGCGCATTGCTCGATGCGGAATTGCTGGCAGAGGTCTACCTGGCAATGACCCGCGGCCAGGATTCGCTGGTAATCGACACCATGGAAAGCGGCACTGGCGCAGGCGGGGCCACCGCTACGGCCGACCTCTCTCGGCTGGTACTGCCGGTGCTGCGCGCCACCGAGGCGGAACTGGAAGCCCATTTCGATCTGCTCAAGGGCCTGGACAAGGCCAGCGGCGGCAAGACGGTATGGCAGGAAGCCACGGCCGAGGAACCCGGCACGATGGCCGCCTGAACAAAAAGTTGGGAAAAGGGCTTTACAAGATACAGGGAGCCCTGCATAATCTCATTTCTCCGCTGCACGACGGCAACGACGATGCAGAAAGGGGTGGTTAGCTCAGCGGTAGAGCACTGCCTTCACACGGCAGGGGTCACAGGTTCAATCCCTGTACCACCCACCAGAACACGGAAAGCCAGCCTCGCGCTGGCTTTTCTCATTTCTGGGGTTAGGACACACTAACCCCGCGATTTGTCCGGTGGCGATCCAGTCTGACAGCGCGAGGCTAGTGACCTGCTTGCGATCAATGCCCCGTCCGGGGCGGGCATCGAGGTCTTCGATGGCGGCCTGGGGGGTACTTGAGCCGGGCTCGCTGCAAGAGTCGGGCAAGCCAGAGCAGCCCCAACAATGCCGAACGCGATGGCACCCGCAGGGTGAAGCGCAGCAGCGATGCGGGCCGAAAGCAGCGGGTGGGCCGTACTGTTAGGCGTGCTGAGATTGGCTGGCAATCACACGACTCGTTGGCTCCATGGCCATCCCGTCCGTTTTTTTATTCGACTTCGCCGCTATCTGTGTCGGTGACCTGCGCGTCCCGTTCATGGCTCATGGCGGCCGCGGCGAGCGCGGCGACGTTCGCAGGCGCCGCTTCCTTGCGTTCGCTATAGCGGTCCGTCAGATAGTCGCTGCGATCACGCACCAGCAGAGTGAACTTGTACAGTTCCTCCATGACGTCGACCACCCGGTCATAGTAGGAGGACGGCTTCATGCGGCCGTTCGTGTCGAACTCCTGGTATGCCTTGGCTACCGATGACTGATTGGGAATCGTCACCATGCGCATCCAGCGCCCCAGCACGCGTAGCGCGTTGACCGCGTTGAACGACTGCGAGCCGCCGCAGACCTGCATCACCGCGAGCGTGCGACCCTGAGTCGGTCGGATGGATCCGATCTCCAGGGGCAGCCAGTCGATCTGGTTCTTGAAAACCGCGGTCAGCGTGCCGTGCCGCTCGGGACTGCACCACACTTGGCCTTCCGACCACTCCGAGAGCTTGCGCAGTTCAACCACTTTGGGGTGATCGGCGGGAACACTGTCGCACACCGGAAGGTCATGCGGATCGAACACGCGCGTCTCCGCGCCGAAATGCTGCAGGATCCGCTCGGCTTCCTGCACCAGCAGCCGGCTATAAGACGTTTCGCGCAGCGAGCCATAGAGCAGCAGGATTCGCGGTGGATGCGTGCTGACGCGCACCGGTTCCAGCTTGTTCAGGTCCGGGGTATCGAGCACGGCCGGGATAACGTTAGGCAGCGCCATGGTCATTTGACCCTCCGGCCTTGCGCGTCGATGACGGCTTCGCCATCCTCCTTGGTGAAGGCACCTTGCTGTGGCGAGGGCAGGATGTCGAGCACGAGTTCCGATGGCCGGCACAGCCGCACGCCCCGCTCTGTGATGACGAACGGCCGGTTGATCAGGATCGGATGGGCCAGCATCGCTTCGAGCAACTGCTCATCGGTCAGGGCCGGGTCGGACAAGCCCAGTTCGGCGTAGGGCGTACCCTTTTCGCGGATGGCTTCACGAACTGTGAGGCCCGCAAGGCTAATCATCTGTTGCAACGTCTGTCGGTCAGGCGGCGTGCTCAGATATTCGATGACATTCGGCGCGATACCCGCATTGCGGATCATGGCCAGTGTGTTGCGCGATGTGCCGCAGGCGGGGTTGTGATAGATGGTGACGGACATGGTTTCCCGGGTTCAGTTGGTATCTGGTTGCAGGCAGTTGAAAGGATTCCAACCAAGGCGGCAAGAGTGGCGCCCCGATTCCGGTCAGCGTCAGTCTGCCTGGTGCTCGCCGGAGGCTTCGATGACATTTGGGTGGCCGTGGGGTAACGCACGCGGCTCAAGCAGCCGATGCAGCCCCAGCCCGATGGCCGCGCCGAGACATTGCGCCAGCATGAATCCCGGCACGCTCGCCGGTGCGATGCCCGCAAAGCTGTCGCTGAACATGCGCCCGAACGCGGCTGCGGGATTGGCAAACGAGGTGGATGCGGTGAACCAGTATGCCGAGCCGATATAGGCCGCCACCATGGCAGAGGCGCGCCCGTTCGGGGCGCGCAGAATCACCAAAAGCAGGCCGGCGGTCGCAACGGTTTCAGCAATCCATTGCCCCGGACCGCTGCGGACCTTGGTGGAAAGCTGCAGGATCGTCATGTCAAACATGGCATGGGCGAGCCAAGCCCCCAGCACCGCGCCTACGAGCTGGGCGGCGATGTATGGCAGCAGCGCCGCGCCAGGCAGTTCACCTCGCGCCACCATGACCGCGCTGACGGCTGGATTGAAGTGCGCGCCGCTGATCGGGCCAAAGACTTCAATCAAGATGTACAAGCCACCGACCGTGGCCGCCGTGTTGGCCAGCAGGGCGACGGCGACATTGCCGCCGGCAAGCCGCTCTGCCATGATGCCCGAGCCGATGACGATGGCCAGCAGCAGCGCCGTTCCCAAGGCTTCGGCGCCCAGTCTGTTACGCAGATCGACCATGACGCTCAGCTTTGCGAGATACGGTTAAGGTGGTCCTGCAGTTCCGCATTGCTCAGCGTGTCCAGCGGCAGCGTCAGCAGTTGCAGCATGCGGTAGCCGATGGCCTGCCGGGTCAGCTCGAAAGCCTGCCGCTTCTTTTCGTCGCCGCCTTCCGTGTTCGACGGGTCAGGGTAGCCCCAATGCACCTTCACCGGGCTGCCCGGCCAATACGGGCACGCCTCTGCGGCGGCACTGTCGCACACGGTGATGACCACCCGCATCTCAGGGGCATTCTCGCCGACAAATTCATCCCAGCTCTTGCTGCGGAAGTCGCTGACGTCGACGCCAGCATTGCCAAGCACCTCGATGGCGAACGGATTGATGCGTCCGCTGGGCGAGCTTCCGGCGCTATAGGCGCGCACATCGCGGCCAAACTGCTTGGCCAGATGGTTCAACATTCCTTCGCTCAGCACACTGCGGGCCGAGTTGTGGGTACACAAAATCAGTACGTTGGTGGTCATGGGGCGCTACGAAATAGTCAGATGCGGAGGGAATGCGTATCACTGTCTCCCGATGTCCTTAACAGCCTTCTGAAGTGCGACGGCGTCCAGCTTCGGAAGCGGCAATGACAGGAACAATTCGATACGGCGCTTGAGCGTAATGGTTGCGTCGTTGATGGCTTGCTGCTTCTGGGCCTCGGTACCCTCACAGGCAGCCGGGTCGGGGACGCCCCAGTGCGCTGTCATCGGCTGGCCTGGCCATACCGGACAAACTTCGCCCGCTGCCTTGTCGCACACCGTGAAGACAAAATCGAGTTTCGGCGCCCCGTCTTGTGAGAACTCATCCCAGCTCTTGCTGCGAAAGGTGGTCGTGTCCAGCCCGTGGCGAGCTAGTGCCGCCAGTGCGAGGGGATTGACTACGCCAGTCGGATGACTGCCGGCCGAATAGGCGCGGAAGCTCCCCTTGCCCAGATGGTTCATCAACCCTTCCGACAAAATCGAGCGTGCCGAATTGCCGGTGCAGATGAACAGCACGTTGTAGGTCTTTTCGTTCATGACGGACCCTTAGCAGCAGGAAGGCTTGGCGTTGACCGCAATGCCGATCGGCTTGCCCTTCGGAGCTCGGGGGGCGCAACAGGCCGACTCCTGGCCAGCAGCGTCGACTTTTCGGGATTCGCCGTACACCGGCACATTGCCCAAGGTATGGAAGTGCTCCCACGCGATGCCTTGGGGGTCCGTGACCCAGTACTTCTCGCTTTTCGCATAGCAGCAGGTGGTCTCACCTTCGTCGAGCAACGCCATGTCGGCTGCTTCGGCTCGCTGCTTCAGTTCGGCCAGTTCGGCCGCGTCGTCTGTCTGAAATCCGAGGTGGTCGACGCCAGTCTCCGCGCCACGGGCCGAGATGGCGAAGTTCACGCGGGGATCCTCCAGCATCCACTTCGCATAGTCCACTTTCACGACCGTTGGCTCGGCTGCGAAGAGGGCTGAGTAGTAGCGAATACTGGCAGAGAGATCGGCGACGCTGACGTGAACGTGGAAGCGCTTCATGATTTGGGCTCCAAGGCGACGGAACAGGTGGACACAGGCGAGCACGGATTGCCACTGCAGCAGTTCTCCGTGAGGTAACCCAGCAATCTGTTCATGGTCTCGAAATGAGCCATGTAAATAATTGAACGACCGTCCTGCCTACTGGATAGCAGCTTGGCGCGGTGCAACTCCTTCAGATGAAAGGAGAGGGAGGACGCCGGCATTGCCATCAGCTCGGCAATCCGGCCGGCGGGAAGTCCCGCGGGACCGGCCTGCACCAGCAGCCGGAACACGGACAGGCGTATCGAATGGGCGAGCGCGGCGAGCGCTTCAAGGGCGTGGTCGGTTTCCATTTTTCGAAAATATTCGAATTATAGAATTCTGTAAAGTGAAATTTCTGTGTCCCCTGGCGACTCTCTCTTTCAGCTCGGTTGCTACGGCGAACAAGCGCATATGGCACGGAAGTGAGGGGAATGCGGCATGCCACAATAGCGCCACATACGAAAAGCCAACTTGAACTCCCACCTGCTCACGAGCGCCAACGTAAACTCTTGTTTCGCAAAGGCCTTTTTGCTAACCTGTTGTAAATTAAGGGCAATGATTCCGATTCACACGGCAGGGGTCACAGGTTCAATCCCTGTACCACCCACCAGCATTCAGGGAAAGCCAGCCTCGCGCTGGCTTTTTTCTTTTGCGCCTGCCGCGCCTCACTTCTGGGAGGCGCGAGATGCACCCTTAATCGCGCCTTTCCGCACACCTGCAACAACCCCCTGATCTGTTGCAAACAGTTTCGAATTCTCCCTTGACATCTGCTAATCTTGAACGCGTGGCTCGGCAATGGGCGAGGCAGGCAAGATAAGCCCCGGACCGGGACACGGGTCAGTGCGCACAAGAAAGACGTCAATCATGCAGCACTCTTTGAAGTACCGGATGGCGTTCGCCACGGCGGGTGTGGTGACGCTGATCATCGTGCTGCGCGCCCTGTACGCCCAGTACTACGCCTACGACAGCCTCAAGCACCTGCGGCAGCAACAGCAGGACACGCTGGTCGAACTGGTGGCGGAGCAACTGGACGAAAAGGTGCAAAGCCGGGCCGCGACGTTGCGCCGTGTAGCCCGGCAGCTGTCGCCGATGCTCGCAGCCAGGCCGGCGGAGCTGCGACGTGCCGCCGAAGGCATGGTCGACATGCCGGACCAGTTCAACGGCATCTTCCTTGCCGCTCCTGACGGCCAGCTGGTGTTCAGCACCGCCGTGCCGGACAACGTGCGCCTGCGGGTGGACGACCGCGACTATTTCCGTGATGTCCTGCGCGGCCAGCCGCTGGCGGTGTCGGACCTGATCCAGGGCAAGCTGACCAACGCACCGGGCATGGTGCTGGCCGTGCCGCTGCTCGGGCCCAACGGCGAATTGCGCGGCGTGGTCGGCGGCGTGCTGAACCTGTCGGCCAGCAATTTCCTGCGCGAGCTGGCGCACAGCCGGGTCGGCGATACCGGCAGCTTCTGCCTGGTGTCGGCCGGCGCCAGTCCGCGCTACGCCATGCATCCCGACCCCAGCCGCGTGCTGACGCCGGCGCGCGCGGTCGACGAGGCCTGCGGCGCCGAACGTCCCGCCTCGATGCTGGAAGTGGTCCGGCCGACGCAGCCCATCGTGGCGCGCCACCTGCTGCAGTCCAACGGCTGGCAGGTGGTAGCCGTGCTGCCGGCGGCCGAGGCCTACGGCGTGCTGGTCGATGTGCGCCAGCGCACGATGGTCATTGCCGGGCTATCGCTGCTGTTCGCCGCCGCGCTGATGTGGCTGGTGATGCGCCGGCTGCTGGCGCCGCTGCAGCGGCTGCACCGCGCCGTGCGCCAGATTGCCACCACCCCCTCGGCGCTGGCGGATCTTCCCACCGGCCGGGCCGACGAGATCGGCGAGCTTGCCACCAGTTTTGCCGAGGTGGTGGCGCAGCTGTCCGAGCGCGAGGCCGCGCTGCAGGCCGCCAAGGACCGCGCCGCCGAGAGCGAAAAGCGCATCGAGGCCATCGCCAACCACGTGCCGGACTTCGTCTCCTTCATCGACCGGCAACAGCGCTACGCCTTCGCCAACCAGGCCTACGCGCAGCATTACGGAGTGCCGGCGCAGCAGATCGTCGGGCTGTCCTTGCGCGAGTTGTGGGGCACTCACGAATACATGGCCTGCCAGCCATACGTCGAGCAGGCCTTCGCCGGCCGCGCGGTGACATTCACGCGCGAAAGCCCGGATGGCAACGAGTGCATGGAAGTCACCTACCAGCCGGCCTGGAACGATGCCCAGGACACCGTGGTCGGGCTCCATATGTTCGCGCGCAATGTGACGCACGAGCGCCAGAAGCTGCGCAACCTGGAGGCCCAGACCGTCTCCGACCATCTGACCGGCCTGCTTAACCGCAAGGGCTTCGACCGGCGCCTGGCGGAATGCATGGCGCGCACGAGTGCCGGCGGCCGCGCGCTGGCCCTGCTGCTGGTGGACCTGGACGACTTCAAGGCGGTCAACGACAACTACGGCCATCCGGTCGGCGACCGCCTGCTGGTGGCGTTCGCGCAGCGCCTGCGCGCCTGCGTGCGCAAGGGCGACGCGGTCGCGCGCATCGGCGGCGACGAGTTTGCGGTGATCCTTGACGGTGTATCCGACTGCGGCGCGATGGATTCGGTTGCCAACGCCATCGTGCAGTCCGCGCGCATGCCGCTGGTGATCGACGGGCATTCGCTGTCGGCCACGGCCAGCGTCGGTTCGGCGCTGCATCAGGGGCGCCAGGCCATGACCGTCAGCGAGCTGTTCATGCACGCGGACATGGCGCTGTACGAGGCCAAGCGGCACGGCAAGGCGCGCTATGCTGCCCAGCGCGATTGCACCCCTGCGGACAACGCCGACTCCATGGTGGTATCGGCGCCGTCCCAGGAGCCTGCCGGCTTGCCGGCCTGACGGATAAAAAAACGGGCGCACCAGGCGCCCGTTGCTGGTGACAGCGCGCCGGGAGGCAGGCCTTGCGGCCAGCCGGCGCCGCTGGTCAGCGCACCTTGCCCTCCTTCCATGCCTGCAGCAGCTTGTCGTAGGGGATGGTCTCGCCCTTCGGCTTCTCGTTGGCCAGCTTTTTCCATGGCGCGTGGTCGCTCGACAGCCACTTGGCCGGGTCGCCCTTCGGGTTGAGCTTGGGTGCGCAATTGCTCATGCCGGCGCGCTGCAGCCGTGCCATCACCTGGTCCATCTCGTCGGCGAGCGTGTCCATGGCGGCCTGCGGGGTTTTCTCGCCGGTCACCGCGGTGGCCACGTTCTTCCACCACAGTTGCGCCAGCTTGGGATAGTCGGGCACGTTGGTACCGGTCGGCGTCCAGGCCACGCGCGCCGGGCTGCGGTAGAACTCGATCAGGCCGCCGTACTTGGCCGCGTTCTTGGTCAGGTAGTCGTGGTTGATGTCGCTGTCGCGGATAAAGGTCAGCCCGGTCAGCGACTTCTTCAGCGATACCGTCTTCGAGGTGACGAACTGCGCGTACAGCCACGCGCCGGCGAGCTTGTTGGGATCGGTGTTCTTGAAGAAGGTCCACGAGCCCACGTCCTGGTAGCCGTTCTGCATGCCCTGCTTCCAGTACGGGCCGTAAGGCGACGGCGCCATGCGCCACTTGGGCGAGCCGTCGCCATTGACCACCGGCAGGCCCTTCTTGGTCATGTCCGCGGTAAAGGCCGTGTACCAGAAGATCTGCTGCGCCACCTGCCCTTGCGCCGGCACCGGCCCGGCCTCGGAGAAGGTCATGCCCATCGCCTGCGGCGGAGCGTATTTCTTCATCCAGTCGATGTACTTGGTCAGCGCATAGACGGCCGCGGGGCTGTTGGTGGCGCCGCCGCGCGCGACCGAGGCGCCGACCGGCGTGCACTTGTCCTCGGCCACGCGGATGCCCCACTCGTCGACCGGCATGCCGTTGGGCAGGCCCTTGTCGGCGGTACCCGCCATCGACAGCCAGGCATCCGTGAAGCGCCAGCCGAGCGAGGGATCCTTCTTGCCGTAGTCCATGTGGCCGTAGACCTTCTTGCCGTCGATCTCCTTGACGTCGTTGGTGAAGAAGTTGGCGATGTCTTCATAGGCGGACCAGTTGGTCGGCACGCCCAGGTCGTAGCCGTACTTGGCCTTGAATTTGTCCTGCAGGTCCTTGCGCGCGAACCAGTCGGCGCGGAACCAGTAGAGGTTCGCGAACTGCTGGTCGGGCAGCTGGTACAGCTTGCCGTCCGGCGCGGTGGTGAACTTGGTGCCGATGAAGTCCTTCACGTCCAGGCCCGGGTTGGTCCACTCCTTGCCGGCGCCGTTCATGTAGTCGGTCAGCGGCAGGATCGAGCCATAGCGATAGTGCGTGCCGATCAGGTCCGAATCGGAAATCCAGCCGTCGTAGATCGACTTGCCGGACTGCATCGAGGTCTGCAGTTTCTCGACCACGTCGCCTTCCTGGATCAAATCATGGTTGACCTTGATCCCGGTGATTTCCTCGAAGGCCTTGGCCAGTGTCTTGGACTCGTACTCATGCGTGGTGATGGTCTCGGACACCACGCTGATCTGCGTGACACCCTTGGCCTTGAGCCTGGCGGCGGCGTCGATAAACCACTTCATTTCCGCCTGCTGCTTGTCCTTGGATAGCGACGAGGGCTGGAACTCATTGTCGATCCACTTCTTCGCTTCCGCCTCGCCCGCCAGGGCGGAGGTACCGCAAGCCAGCGCAGCCGCGCAGGCAAGGGCTGTCATCCCCAACTTCACGTGCACTTTCATCGGTGTCTCCTCATGAATTCCCCTCCCCGGCTATGGTCTGGGTGGCGGCCCCGGGGCAGGGATAAGCCGCTATACCGTTATCTCCCATCGAAGCGGAAACTGCTGGCCCCGATGGGCCCGTTCAGCCCTTGCGCAGGATCAGCGCCAGCACCAGCATCGATACGCCGAAGCTGATCCAGACAGACGGTTCCTCGGCCAGGGACAGCCACGCGGTGAGCTTCTCGCCCAGCCCGACCCATGCCAGGTTGACCCACGCCGCGCACATCAGGCCGATGAACAGCCGGTCGCCGCGGGTGGTGGCGATTGGCAGGAAGCCCTTGCGCAGCACCGAAGGCGAACGGATTTCCAGGACGGTCATGCCGATCAGCATGACTACGATGCAGGCGAAGAACACCGCGACCGGTGTCGTCCACACCATCCAGCTCAGCATTGCCATGTCTCCTTGTCTTGAGCGCGCGCGCTTTTTACCTGCGTCCTATACGCGCCCCATCGCGAAGCCCTTCGCGATGTAGTGCCGCACAAACCAGATCACGATGCCGCCTGGCACGATGGTCAGCACGCCGGCCGCGGCCAGCACGCCCCAGTCCATGCCCGATGCCGACACCGTGCGCGTCATGGTGGCCACGATCGGCTTGGCGTTGACCGAGGTCAGCGTGCGCGCCAGCAGCAGCTCCACCCAGCTGAACATGAAGCAGAAGAACGCCGCCACGCCCACGCCAGCCTTGATCAGCGGCAGGAAGATGGTCAGGAAGAAGCGCGGGAAGGAATAGCCGTCGACGTAGGCGGTCTCGTCGATTTCGCGCGGCACGCCCGACATGAAGCCCTCCAGGATCCACACCGCCAGCGGCACGTTGAAGACCAGGTGGGCCAGCGCCACGCCCAGGTGCGTGTCCATCAGGCCGATGGTGCTGTACAGCTGGAAGAACGGCAGCAGGAACACCGCGGGCGGTGTCATGCGGTTGGTCAGCAGCCAGAAGAACACATGCTTGTCGCCGATGAACTGGTAGCGCGAAAACGCGTATGCCGCCGGCAGCGCGACCACGATCGAGATCACCGTGTTCATCGCCACGTAGATCATCGAATTGAGGTAGCCGGAGTACCACGACGAATCGGTGAAGATGGTCTTGTAGTGCTCCAGCGTGAAGTCGGCCGGCCACAGCGACAGCGTGGAGACGATTTCCTCGTTGGTCTTGAACGACATGTTCACCATCCAGTAGATCGGCACGATGGCGAACAGCAGGTAGACCAGCAGGAAACCGGCGCGCCACCAAGTCGTGGTGGTGGCCTGGGTGCGGATTTCAGCCATGGGGCATGTCCTCGCTGCCGGCGGTGCCCGCGCGCTGCATCCAGTTATAGAGGATGAAGCACAGGAGCAGGATGATCAGGAAGTAGACGATGGAAAACGCCGCCGCGGGGCCAAGGTCGAACTGGCCCACGGCCTTCTGCGTCAGGTATTGCGACAGGAAGGTGGTGGCGTTGCCGGGACCGCCGCCGGTCAGCACGAAGGGCTCGGTATAGATCATGAAGCTGTCCATGAAGCGCAGCAGCACCGCGATCATCAGCACCCCGCGCAGCTTGGGCAGCTGGATGTGGCGGAACACCGCCAGCCGCGAGGCGCCATCGATCTGCGCGGCCTGGTAGTAGGCGTCGGGAATCGCGCGCAGGCCCGCGTAGCAGAGCAGCGCCACCAGCGGCGTCCAGTGCCAGACATCCATCACCAGCACCGTGACCCAGGCATCGAAGGCGCTGCCGGTGTAGTTGTAGTCGAAGCCCATCGCCTCGAGCGCGGCGCCGAGCAGGCCGATATCGGTGCGCCCGAAGATCTGCCAGATGGTGCCGACCACGTTCCATGGGATCAGTAGCGACAGCGCGATGATCACCAGCGCCGCCGATGCCTTCCAGCCCCTGGCCGGCATCGACAGCGCCAGCAGGATGCCGAGCGGAATCTCCACCAGCAGCACCGCCAGCGAAAAGCCCAGCTGGCGCAGCAGCGCGTCGTGCAGTTCGCCGTCACGCAGCACGGTGCGGAACCATTCGGTGCCGACAAACACGCGCCGCTCGGGCGAGATGATGTCCTGCACCGAGTAGTTGACGATGGTCATCAGCGGCAGGATCGCCGAGAACGCCACGCATGCCACCACCGGCAATACCAGCAGCCAGGCCTTCTGGTTGACGGGCTTCATGACACCAGCTCCTCGTTGACGTAGTAGCAGGTATGGCGGTTGAACACCGACAGCCAGGCCGTGTCGCCGGCGCGCAAGGCGGCCGCCTCGGCCCCCAGGCGGGCACGCAGCGTTGCAGCCTGCGCGCCCGCTTCCTGCACGCTGCCGGTCACCAGCCAGTAGGTGCCGATGTCCTGCGCGCGCTGCACCTGTATCGGCACTGCCTGCATAGGGCGCTCCTCGCGCTCCGGTGCCAGTTGCAGGTACTCGGGCCGCACGCCGATGCGGAAGCTGCCCGCCGCGCGCAAGGCCGCAGCCACCGATGGCGCCAGCGCCGGCGTGTAGCGCCGGCCTGCCACCTCGATGGCGTCGTCGCGCCACTGGCCCGGCAGGAAGTTCATGCCGGGCGAGCCGATGAAATGCCCGACGAAGGTGTGTGCAGGCCGCTCGAACAGCGCATCGGCAGGCCCGACCTGCACCGCCTTGCCGCGCGACATCACCACCACCTGGTCGGCAAAGGTCAGCGCCTCGGTCTGGTCGTGGGTGACGTAGATCAGCGTCAGGCGGAATTCGTGGTGGATTTCCTTGAGCTTGCGCCGCAGCTGCCATTTCAGCTGCGGGTCGATCACCGTCAGCGGCTCGTCGAACAGGATCGCCGAGACGTCGTGCCGTACCAGTCCGCGGCCCAAGGAAATCTTCTGCTTGGCGTCGGCGGCGAGGCCGCTGGCGCGGCGGTCCAGCGTGGCCGACAGCTCCAGCATCTCGGCCACGCGTCCCACGCGCTCGCGCACCTGCGCCTCCGGCACGCCGCGGTTGCGCAGCGGGAAGGCCAGGTTCTCGCCGACGGTCATGGTGTCGTAGATCACCGGGAACTGGAACACCTGTGCAATATTGCGCGCCTGCGGCGTGGCGCCCGTGACGTCGCGTCCGTCGAAGGCAATGGTGCCGTGCGAAGGCCGCAGCAGCCCGGAAATGCAGTTCAGCAGCGTGGTCTTGCCGCAGCCTGACGGGCCCAGCAGCGCATAGGCGCCGCCGTCCTCGAAGGTGAACTTCAGCGGCAGCAATGCGTAGTCGTCATCGTTGCGCGGATGCGGCAGGTAAGAGTGCGCAAGGTCCAGGTCGATGCGTGCCATCGTCAGCCCCCCGCCGCCGCCGCGGCACCGGCTGCCGCCCCGCCCGGCACCCCCGCGGCCAGCCCGCCGGGCCGCCGCGGCGCATGGATGCGCCGGCCGGCCGCGTCGAACAGGTAGATCTGGTCAGGCAACAGGTGCAAGGACACCGGTTCGCCCAGCCGCAGGTCGAGCACGCCGGCGAACTGCGCCACCAGGTTGCCCACCGGCGTATCGGCATGGATAAAGGTGTCCGAGCCCGACAGCTCGGCCAGCGCCACGTGCCCCGGTACCGCGACCGCGCCCGGTTCGCCTGCCAGGCGCAGCGCCGACGCGCGCACGCCCACGGTGACGGCTCCCTCACCTCCGCCGGCGCCGCCGGCGCCGGACACCGGCACCGAGATGCCGCCGGCAAGCGTGACCCAGCCGCCGTTGAGCGTGCCCGGTACCAGGTTCATCGGCGGATCGTTGAAGGCGCGCGCCACGCGCAGCGAATCGGGATAGTGGAAGACGTCGGCGGTCGGCCCATACTGCAGCAGCTCGCCGGCATCGAGCACGGCCGTATGGCCGCCCAGCAGCAGCGCCTCGCCGGGTTCGGTGGTGGCGTAGACCACGGTCGCATCACCATGCGCGAACAGCTGCGACAGCTCTTCGCGCAGTTCCTCGCGCAGCTTGTAATCCAGGTTGACCAGCGGCTCGTCCAGCAGCATCAGCGGCGCTTCCTTGGCCAGCGCACGCGCCAGCGCCACGCGCTGCTGCTGGCCGCCCGACAGCTCAGACGGGTAGCGGTCGAGCAGGTGGTCGATATGCAGCCGCGCCGCCAGCTCGCGCACGCGCGCGGCAATGTCGGCGCCGGCGGCGCCATCGCGACGCAGCCGCAAGCGCAGCGGAGAGGCAATGTTGTCGAAGACCTTGAGCGACGGGTAGTTGATGAACTGCTGGTAGACCATCGACACGTTGCGCTCGCGCACCGGCACGCCGGTAACGTCGTGGCCGTCGACCAGCACGCGGCCGGCGCTGGGCCGATCGAGCCCCGCCATCACGCGCATCAGCGAAGTCTTGCCCGCCTGGGTAGCGCCCAGCAGGATGGTCACCGCGCCGGGAACCGGCGCCAGCGTCATCGGATAGAGATACGCCTGCGAACCTGCGTGCTGCGCCACGGCCTCCAAACTCAGCTGCATCCGGTCTCCATGTTCGATATGCTTTTCGCATCACCACTTTCCGCGCGACGCAGGCGCACAGTTCTTGGCTTTCGACCGTTTTAGTAATAAAACGAACATAAAACAAGTGTGCACCGCATCATTTGTTTTCGTTTCTGTTTGAACTAGAATCCCGGCATGACGCTCAATCCACGCCAGACCGCCCTGCTCGAAGAAGTCCGCAGCCATGGCTTTGCCTCCATCGACGAACTTGCGCGCAAGTTCGGCGTCACGCTGCAGACGGTGCGGCGAGACGTCAACCTGCTGGCCGAGAACGGCATGCTGGCGCGCTTCCACGGCGGGGTGCGGGTGGAGGGCTCCACCACCGAGAACATTGCCTACCGGCAGCGTCAGGTGCTGAATGCCGAGGGCAAGGCGCGCATTGCGCGCGCGGTGGCGGCGGCGGTGCCGGAGGGCTGCTCGCTGATCCTGAACATCGGCACCACGGTGGAAGAGATCGCGCGCGAGCTGATGCAGCACCGCGGGCTGCGCGTGATCACCAATAACCTGAACGTGGCCAATATCCTGGCGGACAACCCCGACTGCGAGGTCATCGTCGCCGGCGGCGTGCTGCGCTCGCGCGACCGCGGCATCGTCGGCGAGGCCACGGTCGAGTTCATCCGGCAGTTCAAGGTGGATATCGGCCTGATCGGCATCTCGGGCATCGAGACGGATGGCACGCTGCGCGACTACGACTTCCGCGAGGTCAAGGTGGCGCGGACCATCATCGAGCATTCACGCGAGGTCTGGCTGGCGGCGGATACCAGCAAGTTCAACCGCCAGGCCATGGTGGAGCTGGCGCATGTGTCGCAGGTCGACCGGCTGTTCACCGATGAGCCGCTGGCGGCACCATTCGACCGGATCCTGGCCGACAGTGGGGTGAAGTGTGTGGTGGCGGAGCGGGAGTGAGCGTGCCGGATGTCCGGCTGCCGCTGCCGCGCTGGCGGGAGCGGGGCTGGCGTTGAGGGCGGGGGGCGGGACGGTGCATGCTGCGTCGGCATTGCGACGCGCCTGCCCTCTCCCCCGTCCCCTCTCCCGCACGCGGCAGAGGGGAGCAAACCCCCTGGGAAATCGAGGCTTACTTGAAGACGACGGTCTTGTGGCCGTTCAGCAGGATGCGGCGTTCGGCGTGCCACTTGACCGCCCGGGCCAGCGCCACGCACTCCACGTCGCGGCCCACGGCGGTGAGCTGGTCCGGGTCCATGCTGTGATCGACGCGCTCGATTTCCTGCTCGATGATCGGGCCCTCGTCCAGGTCGGCGGTGACGTAGTGCGCGGTCGCGCCGATCAGCTTCACGCCGCGGTCGTGCGCCTGGTAATAAGGCTTGGCGCCCTTGAAGCTGGGCAGGAACGAGTGATGGATATTGATGGCGCGGCCGGCGAGCTTGCGGCACAGGTCGTCGGACAGCACCTGCATGTAGCGCGCCAGCACCACCAGGTCGATCTTCTGCTCCTGCACCACGTCGAACACGCGCGCCTCCTGCGCGGCCTTCTGCTCGGCCGAGGCGTTCATCAGCGGCAGGTGGAAGAACGGCACGTCGTACGACGCCGCCAGTTGGTAGAAGTCGCGGTGATTGGACACGATTGCCGCGATCTCGACCGGCAGGCCGCCCACCTTGGCGCGGAACAGCAGGTCGTTCAGGCAGTGGCCGATCTTGGACACCATGATCATCACGCGCGGCTTGACAGAGGCGTCGTTCAGCTCCCACTGCATGCCGAACTGGTCTCCCACCGGCGCGAACGCTGCCTTCAGCGTGCCCAGGTCCGGGCCGCCGGCGGCCGCGCTGAAGTGCACCCGCATGAAGAAGCGGCCGGTGTACGCGTCACCGTACTGGTCCGAATCGACGATATTGCAGCCGTGCTGGAACAGCAGGCCCGAGACGGCGTGGACGATGCCCGGCTGGTCGGGGCACGAAAGGGTCAGGATAAATCCGGTGGTGCTCATGGTGTGTGGTTCTGTCGGAGGGGCGCGGTGTACGAGCCGGTGCGCGAGCCGGTGCGCGAGCCCAAGGGCCATCAAGGCCGCGAAGCCAGTGAAAGCCGTGAAAGCGCGGGCCAGGCCCGCTGCGCACGCTCAGGCGCGACGGTCTTCGGTGCCCGGCCAGCCGCGCCGGCGAAGGGCATCCAGCGTCACCAGCGTGGCGTCGACCGTCATGGCGCCGCTCGACATGATATCAAGCAATGCGGCCAGCCCCACGCGCTTGTGTTCGCTGACCTCGCCGTCCTGGTTGCTCGGGACGAATCCCGGCGGCAGCATCAGGTCATAGATGTAGACCTGTTCCCACTGCACGCCTTCGGGCAGGTCGCGCAGCACCTCGACCATGCCGTGCGGCTGCACGCGCCCGGCCAGCGCCGGCGGGATGCCGGACTCTTCCTCGCACTCGCGCACCAGCGTGGCGAGCGGGTCGCTGCCGTGCGGCATGCCGCCGGCGACCAGGTTGTCCCACATGCCGGGGTCGACCGATTTGCCGGGACTGCGCCGCGAGATCCACAGCACGGGGCCGGCGCCGGTATCGGCCATGTCAACGATCCCGTTCATGTGCGAGGCAAAGGTCAGCAAACCCAGGAAGCGCGCCGCCGCGCGCTCGACCGCCGCCAGCGCGGGCGCGTCCAGCGCCGGGGTGACCGCGAACAGTTCATGGCGCCAGCCGCGCACGTGCCCGGCCTCGGCCAGCTGGTGCGCGAGCGCGGCCAGCGCGGCGCTCAGCACTTCGAAGCCGGAGCGTCCCGGCAGCAATGCCACCGCGGCGGTGCCATCCGCGGCGCCCTCCTCCGGGCCGAGGATGCAACCCATGCCGCGCAGGATCGCGGCATGCGCCCGGGGCAGCCAGCCGACCTGCTGGCCGCCCACCATCAGGCGCAGCTTGCTGGCGGGATCGAAGCGGGTGCGCGCCGCCAGCGAGGCGGCGATGCGTGCCATGTGGCTGGCGTCGGCGCCATCGCCGGACGGAATTCCAGACGGAACGCCGGACGGCACCGCGGGCGGCAGGGAAAAGATGTCGGCCATGTCAGATCGGGGCGCCGGCCGGGCCGGCGCATCTTGTCATTTTCAGGATTGAACGCATGAACCAGGCAGCAACGCAAGCCCAGGCGCAGCACGCCGGCCCAGGCCGGCACGCTTCCGAGCCGCACTTTGTTCTGGCGCTCGACCAGGGCACCAGCAGCTCGCGCGCGATCCTGTTCGACCACGCCGGCAGCGTGGTGCGGCTGGCGCAGCGCGAGTTCCGCCAATACTACCCACATCCGGGCCATGTCGAGCACGATCCGTATGAAATCTGGCAGTCGCAGCTGGCGGTAGCGCACGAAGTGCTGGCCGATGCCGGCATCTCCGCCACGCAGGTGCGCGCCATCGGCATCACCAACCAGCGCGAAACCACGGTGCTGTGGGACCGCAAGACCGGCGAGCCGGTCGGGCGCGCGCTGGTCTGGCAGGACCGCCGCACCGCGCCGATGTGCGAGGCACTGCAGGACGCCGGCCATGGCGAGCTGTTCCGCGAGAAGACCGGGCTGGTCATCGATGCGTATTTCTCCGGCACCAAGCTGCGCTGGATGCTCGACAACATCGAAGGTGCCCGCGAACGCGCGCAGCGCGGCGAGCTGGCGTTCGGCACGGTCGACAGCTGGTTGATCTGGCAGCTGACCGACGGCGCGCGCCACGTCACGGACGTGTCTAACGCCTCGCGCACAATGCTGTTCAATATCCACCGCTTCGAGTGGGACGACGCGCTGCTGGCGCTGCTCGACATCCCGCACGCGCTGCTGCCCGAGGTAGTGCCGTCCAGCGGCGAGGTGGCGCGCACCGCGGCGCGGCTGTTCGGCGTCGAGATCCCGATCGCGGGCATCGCGGGCGACCAGCAGGCGGCCACCTTCGGCCAGGCCTGCCTGTCGCCCGGCATGGCCAAGAACACCTATGGCACGGGCTGCTTCCTGCTGATGAATACCGGCACCGAACCGGTGGCATCGCACAACCGGCTGCTGACCACCATCGGCTGGCAATTGGGCGGGCAAACCCAGTATTGCCTGGAGGGCGGCGTCTTCATGGGCGGCGCCACCATCCAGTGGCTGCGCGACGGCCTGAAGATCATCAACAGCGCGCCCGAAGTTGAGCCACTCGCACGCCAGTGCGACGACACCGGCGGCGTGGTGCTGGTGCCTGCTTTTGCCGGCCTTGGCGCCCCGCACTGGGACGCCTTCGCGCGCGGCACGCTGGTCGGCATGACACGCGGCACCGGCCGGCCGCAGCTGGCGCGCGCGGCGCTGGAATCGATCGCGTTGCAGAGTGTCGACGTGCTGGAAGCCATGCAGAAGGACGCCGGCATCGCGTTGGCCGAGCTGCGCGTGGACGGCGGCGCCTCGCGCAGCGACCTGCTGATGCAGATGCAGGCGGACCTGCTCGGCACCTCGGTGGTCCGTCCGCGCGTGACCGAGACCACCGCGCTGGGCGCAGCCTACCTCGCCGGCCTGGCCACCGGCTACTGGAGCGACCCCGCGCAGATCGCGCAGCAATGGCAGGTGGAGCAGCGCTTCGAGCCCACCCTGTCGGCTGACGAACGCGGTCACCGGCTGGCGCGCTGGCACCGCGCCGTCGAGCGCGCCCGCGACTGGGCGCGCGAGGACGAAGCCGGCGCCGCCGGCTGAACGCCGGCCGCCCCCAACGCTCCGCCAAGACCGTACACACCCCGAACCAAGCGCCATGCAGAAAGCCTCCACCCCGACCCAGCCCCCGACCCAGCCCCCCAGCCGGGCCGCCCTGCTTTCCACCCTGGAGCGCGAACCGCGCTGGGATGTCATCGTCATCGGCGGCGGCGCCACCGGCCTCGGCACCGCGGTCGATGCCGCCTCGCGCGGCTACCGCACGCTGCTGGTCGAAGCCGCCGATTTTGCCAAGGGCACCTCGAGCAAGGCCACCAAGCTCGTGCACGGCGGCGTGCGCTACCTGGCCCAGGGCAATATCGGCCTGGTGCGCGAAGCCTTGCACGAGCGCGGCCTGCTCGCGCGCAACGCGCCGCACCTGGTGTGGCCGCTGGGCTTCGTGGTGCCGGCGTACCAGATGTTCGACCAGCCCTTCTACGGCATCGGCCTGAAGGTCTACGACCTGCTCGCCGGCAACCTCAACCTGGCCGGCAGCCGCTGGCTGAACCACCAGGAGGTGCTGGCCGCCGTCCCCAACCTGGCCGAGCACGTCAGCGGGCGCCCGCTGCGTGGCGGCAACCTGTACTTCGACGGCCAGTTCGACGATGCGCGGCTGGCGGTGGCGCTGATGCGCACCCTGTTCGACGTGGGCGGCACCGCGGTCAACTACATGCGCGTGACCGGCCTGAGCCAGCAAGGCGGCGTGATCTGCGGCGTCACGGTGCAGGACGCGCTGGGCGACGCCACCTTCCGGCTGCGCGCCGATTGCGTGATCAATGCCACCGGGGTCTGGGTCGACGCGGTGCGCCAGATGGAGGACGGCCATGCCCGCACCCTGGTGGCCCCGAGCCAGGGCGTGCACCTGACGCTGCCGCGCAGCTTCCTGCCGGGCGAGAGCGCCATCCTGATTCCAAAGACCGACGACGGCCGGGTGCTGTTCGTGGTGCCGTGGAACGGCCATACCATTGTCGGCACCACGGATACGCCGCGGCGCGACCTGCCGCTCGAGCCCGATGCCGGCGCCGACGATGTCGATTTCATCCTCGAGACCGCGTCGCGCTACCTGGCCAAGGATCCCACCCGCGCCGACGTCACCAGCGTCTGGGCCGGGCTGCGGCCACTGGTCAAGGCTACCGGCGAAGCTTCCACCGCGTCGCTGTCGCGCGAGCATACGATCCTGGTCTCTAAGGCGGGGCTGATCACGGTCACCGGCGGCAAGTGGACCACCTATCGCAAGATGGCGGAGGACGTGATCGACACCGCGATCCAGCGGCAGATGGTGCGCGCCGCGCCCTGCGTGACCGGCGACCTGCCGCTGCACGGCGCCGCCGGACTGCCGGCGGAACTGCCGCTGGCGGATGCGCCCGCCCCGGACCGCTACTACGGCAACGAGCTGGCCACGCTGCGCGCCCTGCCCGGCCAGGACCGCGTGCTGGCGGCGGCATCGGGCCTGACCGAAGCGCATGTCCGTTTCGCGGCCCGGCACGAACTGGCACGGCGCGTCGAGGACGTGCTGGCGCGCCGCAACCGCGTGCTGTTCCTCGACGCGCGCGCTGCGCTGCAGGCCGCGCCGGCAGTGGCCGCGATCCTGGCCGAAGAGTTCGGGGAAAGCGAGGCCTGGCAGGCGCGCGAGCTCGACAGTTTCCGCGCGCTCGCCGCCGGCTACATGCTGGGCGGCGCTGCGCAACCCGAGGAACCGGCCGCCGCCGCCCGCGTCTGAACTGGCTGGCCAGAACCGCTAGAAAGGGCCCACCGACATGACTCGCCCGACCTTGAACGCAATCCGCATCATTGCCGGATCCGACGCCGACGTTTGAGGCAACGGCGTTCCGGGCGATAATGCGGGGATTGAATCAGGGAGAACACCATGGACGAGATTGAAGATCTGTCCGATCTGCCGATGCCCCGCTTTATCTGGGGCTTCGCCGTTATCGCCGGCAAGAGCGGCGAGGTCATGCACGACGAGTTCGAGTATCTGACCCATACCCGCAGCCCGCGCTTTACCTGCCGCGTGGTCGAGCTGGAAGACATGCCGGCCGAGAGCGAGGAAGACGCCATCGACGGCCGCATCGTCCACCATGACGATCCGCGCCGGATGTTCTATATCACCGACGCCGGCATGGCACTGGTCAACTTCCAGTTGTTCGACAAGATGCCGGACAAGCAGAAGTTCAAGCGCGTCTGCGACGAAGCCATTGCCAACTGGATGCTGCGCCGCGAATTCCTCGACGAGGAGGAAGAGGACTGACCCACCCGCTTCCGGCCCCGCCGGATCGTTGCGGCCGCCTGCGCGGCCGCGCATTTATCAGGCCTGGTCCTGCTCCGGCGGCAGCGCGCCCGTCAGCAGTTCATTGAGCAGGCCGGTCATGCCACCGGGATGATCGACGGCCAGCGCCTGCAGGCGCCGCGCCAGCGTGGCGTCCAGCTTGCACGCGAACGGCACCAGGCCCTGCTCCTGGTCCAGCCGGCGCTGTTCACGGCGATCCGGCCGCGCCCCGCCGCCGCCAGGAATCCCGCCCCGGGCCGCCGAGGCCTGTTTCAGGCTGTTGGCGATCTTCAGGCCCTTGTTCTTTTCCAGGTCCGTTTTCTTCACGGCAATTTCCGAAAGTCTGTCGAGGCCGGCATTGTACGCGCAGGCTGCGGCCGGGCACGGCAACGACCGCGCGCTGGAACATGCGACGAGTCGCGTTACGTGTCGCTGACTTCGATCAGCTCGGCCGCCACGCGCTGGATTTCCGCGTAGACCGGGATGGCGTCCATCGGGCCGGTGCAGCCTACCGCCGTCGCCTGGCTGGCATCCGCACCCGGCGGCAGGAAGACGAAGGCCATGCCGGGCTGCCAGCCGGGATGCTTGCGCAGGCTGTCATTGAGGATGTCGAGATACTGCGCGCGCGTGAAGACGTGCCTTGCCATCGCTACCTCCGGATCCACTGCCGATGCACCCTGCGGGCGCGGGAGTCATGGCGGGGATCGTAGCATGGCAACCATGGCCGGCGTCACCTTGCGGCGCCGGCCCGCGCACGCCTCAGCATTCGCCTTTCTTGGCGTGGCCCGGCGGACAGTGGTAGTCCTTCTTGCCTCCCTTGCCATTGCCCTTGCCACCGTGGCCGCCCTGGTCCCAGCGGCCCGGCACCAGCACCCAGCCATCGCGCGACTGGATCCAGCGCGGCGACTCATAGACATAGCCCGGCCGCTCGCGTTCCCAGCGGCCCTTCTTCCACGCGTGCTTATGGTGGTGGTCGTCCCAGTCCCAGTAGCCCGGCATCCAGACATAGCCAGGGCGCGGGATGGGAATGGCCTCGTACATCGGCGCCGGCGGCGGCACGCCGATGGCAATATTGACCGACACCTGGGCGATCGACGCCGCACTGAAGGCGAGGCCGGAACCCAGCATTGCCGCCAGCAAGACAATCCGGACCGGCCGGAGCGCGAGATGTGTCATGGAATCCCTTTCTCGTGGAGGAACACGCGCACAGTCTAGCGCGCGCCCGCCGCGGCGCCATGTAAGAAAGGGTTTCGGTGGATCACAAAGATGCCGGCGCGCAACACTCGCCTGCACGCCGGCGGCATCAGTGATCCTCTGCCATCGCCTTGAGCTGAGCGTCGCCGGCATCGCGCGCGGCGTCCGCGGTGGTGAAGGTGTCATCCGAGACGATGGCGCGCCGGACCTGCCGCGCATCGAAGTCGACCAGCGCGATCACCCAGACATAGCGCCCAGCCTGGGGAGCGGTCTGCACGAAAGCTTTCAGGTTCGGCCGGGTTTCACTCGCCATGATCCATCTCCTTGAGAAACGTTCTGGAAACGTCGTTGCGGGAAGTGCCGTAACACAAAGGTGTCTGAAAACTCTAGCACACGGTCCGAGCCCTTACCCAGCTTACCCAGCTTACCCGGCCTACCCCACCGCACCCGGCCGCACCCGGCCGCACCTGACCTTACCCGGCCCATTGCAAGTGTTGCGTGAAGCACCGCGAAGCCCGGCTGCTTGATCTTTCAGTCCGCGTCGCAGCAACCGATAATCAGTCCACTGGCGACCGCCGGCCGGCAGCCCAGCCCTCCGTCCGAACGCTTGACCGCCCGGAACCGGCGCCCGGACCATAGCCGCTTACGCTGTGAGCCGCCTCAGTCGCCGAACGGATTGGGCGCGCGGTTCTCGAGCGACTCGTTCAGGTCGAACTCGTCGCGCACCTTGTCGACCACCGCGCGGATGCTGGCCTCATAACCGGTTGCGTTGCCAAAGCCGCTCATGTCCCAGTTGCGGCCGCGGGCATCGCGCGCATGCGGCACCGGCGCGGGCACGCGGACTTTGGCGCCGTCCTCGCCGACTTCATAGATTTGCTGGATGCGCCGGCTGACCTCGTCCTGCAGGGCACGCCGGCCACGCTCGCGCTTGGCCATGACTGACTCCTCGATGCATGCGCTGGCATCCTAGCATGGTGCGCCCGCGTGGTTCAAAGTGCGGCGATCGCGGCCTGGTAGGCCGAGTGGAGCCGCGCGAAGACCGGTCCGGGCACGCCGGCGCCGACGGTGCGCCCGTCGATCGTAACCACCGGCAGCAGCTCCTTGCTTGCCGACGACAGCAACACTTCGTCCGCCCCGAACACGTCCTCCCTGGCGATCCGGCGCGCTTCCAGCGGAATCTCCAGCGCCGCGCAAACCTCTTCCATAAAGCCGTAGCGGATGCCTTCCAGGATCAGGTTGTCCTTGGGCGGCGCCAGCACGCGGCCATCGCGCACCACCCAGACGTTGGACGACGAGGCCTCGGTCAGCCAGCCGTCGCGGAACTGGATCGCCTCGATCACGCCGTGCTCGGCGGCATGCTGCGCTGCCATTACGTTGCCCAGCAGCGAGGTCGACTTGATCTGGCAGTTCAGCCAGCGCCGGTCCTCCATCGTCACGCAGGCCACGCCCTGTTCGCGCATGTGAGCGGGCGGCAGCGCCATCGGGTTGGTCATGATCAGCACCGTCGGCACGACTTCCTTGGGGAAGGCATGCGCACGCCGGGCTACGCCGCGCGTCACCTGGATATAGATCATCTGGTCCGACATCCCGTTGGCACGGACCACTTCGCCGATCAGTGCCTGCCACTGCTCGGCGCTGTGCGGGTCGGGTATCCCGATCGCCTCCAGGCTGCGGTGCAGGCGCGCGAGATGCTGTGTACCGCGGAACGGCTTGCCACCGTAGTACGGGATGACCTCATAGATGCCATCGCCAAAAATAAAGCCGCGGTCGAGGACCGGAATGCGGGCTTCGGACAGCGGGGTGAGGGAACCATTGAGGTGGACGACGGGGTCGGTCATTGTGCTTCAGGCGGTGGAGAGAATGAAACAATTCTTCCACACGCCCCACCGCGAGGTTATGCGCAATTTGCATCGGATTGCCGGCTGGCGCGGCGTTGAAGCAGTGACGCCATTCACCCATGTGGGGGTGTTCGTTGCAGCACTTCCTGGCCAGAATCAAGGTGTCGTGAGTTGACCCCTCTCGGCATTTCCCGCAGCCCGCATTCGTGCGGGCTTTTTTTCATCCCCAGAATTGGGGATGCGCGCCGTGCCGGCAACGGCGACGATAAGACCGGGCGGACTGCGACACGCCCAACGCCATTTCAAGCCCTCGCCTACCCTGGCCGAGGGCTTTTTCTTTGCCTTCACTAGGGCAAGCCCCGCCAGGGCGCGATCCGTTGACCGGGTGTCGTCGTCCAGGCACAACACCTCTATTTAGAGGGATGCGCCATCCCATGCGGCTATACGACCATCGTCATGGGCGGTTCCGCGACTCGCCCACCACTACTTCAAGCCCTCGACTACCCTGGCCGAGGGCTTTTTCTTTGGTTGGCGCAAAGAGGCTGTGGCCCATTCGCACCGCAACAAATCTTTACAACTGAGCCCGTGAATTCCGGCAGGGTTGCTCTAGCCTTCCCCCATGCTTTCCGAAGGAGACGGCCATGCCTTCGTCGCGGGACACATTCAAGCTGCGCCGCCCTGGGCGCCGGACGATGAACTGGCATGACGTTGCCTTGATTTCGGCGGCATGGATTGGATTGTGTCTGGGGCTTGGGTGGACGCTTTCCAAAGCGGCCGGGACCTTCGAATAAGGCTGCGCTGCGTCCTCGTCGAAACAGCGATGGGAATAGCTCCCCACCGAATGGGGATGCAAATGTCTTTACATTTGCCGGAGAATGCTCGGGTCGTGAGTTGACCCCTCTCGGCTTTCTACCCAAAGCCCGCCGCTGTGCGGGCTCTTTTTTTCATGCAGGCCCTGTCAGGACGCTGCCGGACCTGGCGGCACCTCTGTTTAGAGGGATGCGCGCCCCGGGCGATTGCACGAACATGGTTATGGGCGTTTCCGTGACTTGCCCACTTTCTTCAAGCCCTTCATGCCCTCGCCCACCCTGGCCGAGGGCTTTTCTTTGCCGGAGTCGGCCTCTGTCCGAACACAGGCCCGGTGACACTGCCATGGCAGTTCCGGCGCCCCGCGCGCATCCCGTGCGGGTCGGCGCAGAAAGCAAAAAAGCCGTCCAATTGGACGGCTTCGGCTCACTGCGGATGTTCTGGCGGAGAGAGGGGGATTCGAACCCCCGATAGGCTATTAACCTATACACGCTTTCCAGGCGTGCGACTTAAACCACTCATCCATCTCTCCGGGAAGTCCGCGATTATAGCAGAGTTGCCCGACGAATCTACAAGTTCGTGCGGCGCCGTCCTAGCCCCGACGCAAATACGTCACCAGTCTGTCGATCACCGGCGCGTTGCGCGGCGTGAGCAGGCTGACGATGATCGCTACCGCAAACCCCGCGGGCACGCCAAAGGCGCCGGAAGCGATCGGGTCGACGCCGAACCAGCGGTTGCCGAAAATGCCGGTCATGCGGGTGAAGAACGGGTAGTTGACGAAGATATAGTAGACCGCCACGCCAAGCCCGGCGGACATGCCGGCGACAGCGCCGGCCGCAGTCGTCCGGCGCCAGAAGATGCCCAGCACCAGCACGGGGAAAAAACTCGATGCCGCCAGCGAGAAGGCAGCGCCGACCAGGAACAGGATGTTGCCTGGGCGCAGCGATGTAACGTATGAAGCGAACAAGGCAACGCCAAGCAACACGATCTTGGCCGTGGTGACGCGGCGCTGGTGGCTCGCCTGGCGGTCGACCATGTGATAGAAGACGTCGTGCGACAGCGCATTGGCGATGGTGAGCAGCAGGCCGTCGGCGGTCGACAGCGCCGCCGCCAGCGCGCCGGCGGCGATCAGGCCGGAGATGACATAAGGCAGTCCGGCGATCTCCGGGGCGGCCAGCACGATCATGTCGGGCTGCAGCAAGATCTCGGCCCATTGCACGATGCCGTCGCCGTTGACGTCGCGGATGCCGAATACCGGCGGATCGACCTTGCGCCATTGCACCACCCATTGCGGCAGTTCCGCATACGACGTGCCGACCAGGTGCTCGAAGAACTCGTACTTGACCAGCGCGGCCAGCGTCGGCGCGGACACGTACAGCAGCGCAATGCAGAACACGGCCCAGGCCACCGAGTTGCGGGTCTCCTTGACGGAGGGCGTGGTGTAGAGGCGCGTCAGGATATGCGGCAGGCTGGCGGTGCCGACCATCAGGCAGAACACAAGCAGCACGAAATTGAGCCGCTTGGTCTTGCGCTCCTGCTCGGACGCCGCCGGGTATGGCTCGGTGGACGACATCGAATGCCGGCTGCGCGCAAGCGCGTCTTCGCGCTGCAGGTTCCACTGCTGCTGTGCGGCGGCGGGATCGCGCGGGAATTCCAGGCGCTCGCGTTCCAGCGCCTTGATTTCGCGCAGCGGCGCATTGCGCGCACGCAGATCCTGCAGCCGCGCGTCCAGCGTGTCGCGCTCCTGCTGGAAGGATGCCGGCAGCCGGGCGATGCGCTCCTGCAGCAGGATGGCCTGCTGCTTGTAGTACTCGCGCACGGCCTGCTCGGCGGGCTCGCGCTCCAGTTCCTGCTCGCGCGCATCGAGCTGCGCCAGCAGCGTGCCGTAGCTGAGCTGCGGCACCGCTTCCTGGTGATGCTTCCACGCGATCATCGAGACCGTGACCAGGAAGGCGACGATCATCATGATGTACTGCGCCACCTGCGTCCACGTGACCGCGCGCATGCCGCCCAGGAACGAGCACACCAGGATGCCGGCCAGGCCGAAGAAGATGCCAACGGCGAATTCCACGCCGATGAAGCGCGTCACCACCAGCCCTACCCCCTGGATCTGCGCCACCAGGTAGACGAACGAACACAGCGACGCCGCCAGCACCGCGATCGCGCGCACCGGCAGGTTGCCGCCGGGCTTGCCGTTGCCATAGCGCGCGGCGAGAAAATCCGGAATGGTGTAGCCGCCGTACTTGCGCAGGTATGGCGCCAGCAGGAAGGCCACCAGGCAATAGCCTCCGGTCCAGCCCATGACGTAGGCGAGGCCCTCGTAGCCGGATGCGAACAGGATGCCGGCCAGCCCGATGAAGGACGCGGCGCTCATCCAGTCGGCGGCGATCGCCATGCCGTTGAACAGGGCCGGCACGCGCCGCGAGGCGACGTAATACTCGTTGAGGTCGGAGGTGCGGCAGATCAGCCCGATGCAGGCATAGATCGCGATGGTGATGAAGAGGAAGACATAGCCGAGCCACAAGGCATCGGCGTTGGAACGCTCCAGCAGCCCCATCATGCCGACGAAGCCAAACAACCCCAGCGTGAACAGGCCGTAGTACAGCAGCAGCCGGCGGCGGAAGCGCGACTGGGCATCAGGCATGGGCGGCGGTCCGTGGTCGGTGGGGCGCTATCGTAACAAACCCGCCGGCGCGCGGGAACGCGGCGGCGGGCTGGCAGGGGGCACGGCGGAAGGGTTACTGTGCCTGCTTGAGCTGGTCCAGGATCGCCGGGTTCTCCAGCGTCGAGGTGTCCTGCGTGATTGCCTCGCCCTTGGCCAGCGAGCGCAGCAGGCGGCGCATGATCTTGCCCGAGCGCGTCTTGGGCAGGTTGTCGCCAAAGCGGATGTCCTTGGGCTTGGCGATCGGGCCGATTTCCTTGCCGACCCAGTTGCGCAGCTCGGTGGCAAGCTTGATGGCCTCTTCGCCGTTCGGGCGGGCGCGCTTGAGCACGACGAACGCGCAGATCGCCTCGCCGGTCATGTCGTCGGGGCGGCCGACCACCGCGGCCTCCGCCACCAGCGGATTCGCCACCAGCGCCGACTCGATCTCCATCGTGCCCATGCGGTGCCCCGACACGTTCAGCACGTCGTCGATGCGGCCCATGATGGTGAAGTAGCCGGTGTCCTTGTCGCGGATCGAGCCGTCGCCGGCCAGGTACAGCTTGCCGCCCAGCTCCTCGGGGAAGTAGCTCTTCCTGAAGCGCTCCGGATCGCCCCAGATGGTGCGGATCATGGCCGGCCACGGGCGCTTGACCACCAGGATGCCGCCATTGCCGTTGGGCAGGTCATGGCCGGTCTCGTCGACGATGGCGGCCATGATGCCCGGCAGCGGCAGCGTGCACGAACCCGGCACCAGCGGCGTCGCGCCCGGCAGCGGCGTGATCATGTGGCCGCCGGTCTCGGTCTGCCAGAAGGTGTCGACGATCGGGCAGCGCTCGTTGCCGATGTTCTTGTAGTACCACATCCACGCCTCGGGATTGATCGGCTCGCCCACCGTGCCGAGCAGGCGCAGGCTCGACAGGTCGTATTGCTTCGGGTGGATCTTCTCGTCGGCCTCGGCGGCCTTGATCAGCGAGCGGATCGCGGTCGGCGCGGTATAGAAGATGCTGACCTTGTGGCGCGCGATCATGTCCCAGAAGCGGCCGGCGTTCGGGTAGGTCGGCACGCCTTCGAAC